>JAEUMU010000216.1 GCA_016791325.1 Hyphomonadaceae bacterium | reverse complement strand
TGAGACAGAGCGGCAAAGCCAAGCTCGGGCCAAGGAATAGCAGGTGCGTCCGCACCAGCCGCCCATTTGTAGCAGCCGCCGCCTGACAGCCCCACACCGCCGGAGCAGCTATCCATCTCGAAGCAGAGTTCAGGCTCGGCCAGGTCAGGGCGCGAAACCCATCCCGCGCCCTCATTCGAGAGCCAGTAGCACTGCGCAGTAAGAGGCGGCCCCCGCTCTATCGCAGCGCACGCCGCGACAACGCCTGCAATCGCCGTAGCAAGCACAAGTGCAAACCAACGCGCGCCTCGAGCATTCATGGTTCCGCCCCAAACCGGGAATGCACCACCAACGCGCACGACTCAGAGACTGTCAACGTACCGCGCGCCCAGGCCAATTTGTGGTTGCTTCGCCGGCAACTTGCGCTTGGATTTAGATCTTCTCCGAGATCCGGATCGCCGCGCGGCAGCCAAGTTTGATCACCGCCGAAAGCGCGGCATAGCCCGGCGCTTGGCGCGCGCCCTGCGCAACAGCCGTATCCTTATGCGCCAGCTCATCTTCGCGAAACTGGTCGACGACGCTTTTCAGTTCGCGGTCCACGCCGTCCAATTGTTCGCTCTGTCCGGCATAATGCTGCTCGATCACCTCTTCGACCGCCTCTGTACAGGCGTGCGCAGCCTTCTCGCCCATCAGCGCCGTCACCGCGCCCAGGCCGAATCCCGCCACGCGCCACACCGGCGCCATCACAGTCGGGCGTACGCCGCGTTCGGCGATCAGGCGGTCGAAGGTCTTAAGATGCTCGGCCTCGCCCGCCTCCATTTCCGCGATCAGTCGCGCTGCATGCGCCTTGGAAGGCGCGCGCTCAAACACTGCGCGCTGGCCGCGATAGATCTGAACCGCGCCAAACTCGCCCGCGTGGTCAACGCGGATCATCTCGGCGATCGCGCCTTGTGCTGCGCGCCGGCCCGGCATCGGCGGCCGGCGCCTCATGGCTTACGCTCCGGCGCGGCCGCAACCACAAAGCTGGCCACCGCCGCCGCCAGCGAGATCAGCGCGTTGTATCCGGCCATCGAAATCCCAAACAGGCTCCACGCAATCTCGTCACAGCGCGGGGTTTCCAGCGGGGCGTTCACATCGAACACGAGATCGTTCAGGTTCACCGCGCGCGCATCGCACTGGGCCACCACCCAATGCTGCTCCACCGCGACATGATAAGCGGCCTGCGCAAAGCTGCCCAGCAGCACCAACCCAAGCCCCAGCGCCACCCAGCGGGCCAGCCCCGGCGCAAACCGTAGTGTAAGCAAGCCCGCCAACGCCGCCGCCAGCACGCCCCAATGCCAATTGCGCTGATCCAGGCACAGCGGGCATGGCTGCAACCCGCCAAGACGCTGAAACGCGTGCGCCCCGGCCAGCAACGCCGCTGAAACCAGCCCCGCCAGAACGGGCCAGATCGGGCGCAAACGTGCAGCGAAGCTCAGCATCGCTCCATCCTAGGCGAGAGCGATCCGCGCATGAAGCTCGCCCTGCGCGGCCCCGCGCCGCACATCAGCGGCCCATCCAATCGAGCAGCCAGGGGGCGTGGTCGTTCACCAGCTGTACGGCGAAGCCCGCGCCCAGGAACAGGCCAGCGATCAGCCCCCCCAGCAGCGTCAGCCAGCCCGCCGCGACCGTCATGCCCGCCAACGCGAACACACCGTCGCGCTGAATGACGCCTACGCACATCAGCGCCAACGCCAGCGAGGGTATCGTGTTCGTGATCGGCAGCATCACCGTGATCGCCGCCAGCGCCATGAATAGCGCCACCACGCGTTCGCCGAACCCCGTCGCCAGAAAACGCCAGCGCGGCCGCGCCAGTGCTTCGCCCCAGCGCAGTCGCTTGTCCGCGAATTCCGCGATGCCGGTGATCCAGCTCTTCTTCACCTGCGCGCGCATGAACCAGCCCGGGAGCCAAGGCTCGCGCCGGCCGATCAGCAATTGCACAGCCAACAGAAAAATGCCGATGGCGATGATCTGCGCACCGGGCAGCCCCGGCACAAGGCAGGGCAGCGTCAGCAGCAGGATCAGCAAGCCGAAGGCGCGCTCATCAAGCTGATCTACGATGCCCGCCATCGGTAAGCCGTCCTCGCCGGCTGCGCGATCGATCTGCTTCAGAACGCCGATTATGCTGCGGCTTGTATCGTCGCGGATGGTGTCGCCGCTGGAATTCATCTGCACCCTCGTCGCGCGCTTGGCCGGGTCGCGCCTTTGCGCTCCGGTTAGCATGCTTCGCGCCAACGGTCAGGCGGGCGGCCTCAGCCCAGCATTTGACACCGCCGGAAAGGCCCCGTAACGCTCCCGGCCCACGCTGGCCCAATGCCCCAGTGGCGGAATCGGTAGACGCAGCAGACTCAAAATCTGCCGTTCGCAAGGACGTGTCCGTTCGAGTCGGACCTGGGGCACCATCCCCCCGTTGGGGCTGGATGATTTGAAATTGGCCGAAAATCAGTCTCTCTTGGCCCTGCGCTGCACGCCTGAACGGGCGCCAAGCCGGGGGGATCGCCAATGAACGTCGCCGCGCCAGCCGTGGAAGAGACCGGCTTTGGCCGCATCGGCCGCTGGGTTGGCCTGATCCTGGGGCCGGCCTTGGCATGTGGGCTCCAAGCCATGCCGCCGCCGGAGGGCCTTTCACCAGAGGCTTGGCGGCTCGTTTCCGTGGCGGTGCTGATGGTGATCTGGTGGGTCACGGAAACCATCCCGATTTCCGCCACCGCTTTGATCCCGCTTGCCGCGCTGCCGCTGATCGGCGCGGGAAGCATGCGTGAGGCCGCCGCCCCCTACGCCGATCCTATCGTGTTCTTGTTCATTGGCGGGTTCATGCTGGCGGCCTGCGTTGAACGCTGGCGCCTACATGAGCGTATTGCGCTTTCCATCGCTTCGACCGCAGGCGGCAGGCCCGTGGCGCTCGTCGCCGGCTTCATGATCGCCTCGATGCTGATCTCGATGTGGATCTCCAACACCGCGACGACGCTGATGCTCGCCCCCATCGCCATCGGCGCGGCGCGCGCTCTTTCCGGCGGCGGCAAGCCCGATCTCGCCCTGGGCGGCGCGCTTACGCTCGGCGTCGCTCATGCCTCCACGATTGGCGGCATCGGCACCCCGATTGGCACGCCCACAAACCTCATAGCCATCGGCTTTTTCGAGCGCGCTGGCGAACCAATCGCGTTTTCAGATTGGATGCTGAAGGCGCTGCCAATCATGCTGCTGATGATGCCTCTAGCTTGGCTCGTGCTGTGCTGGCCATTGTTCTTCCGCAAAACGGAAGGCCGCAGCCAGGCCATCGCCGGCGTGATCAAGGATGCGCTGGCGGCGCTCGGCCCCGCCACGCGCCCGGAAATCCGCATCGGCATCGTGTTCGCCGTCGTCGCGCTGATGTGGATGTTCCGCACTGAATTGGTGAAGCTGCCGGGCCTTTCCGCGCTCACCGATACAGGCGTGGCGATTATCGGCGCGCTGGCGCTGTTCTTCGTGCCTTCCGGACGCGGCAATGGCGAGAAGCTCATCAACTGGCAGACAGCCGAGAAAATTCCCTGGGGCATCGCCGTGCTTTATGGCGGCGGTCTCGCCCTCGCCGCTGGCATGGAGAGCACTGGACTCGCCGCCTGGCTGGGCGAACGTATCGCCGGACTCGATGGGCTCAGCACGTTTGGGCTCGTCGCCGTGCTGGTGATCGCCACCATCCTGATCTCGGAACTGGCGAGCAACGTCGCCACGCTCACCTCGGTCCTGCCCATCGTCGCTGCGGTTGCCGCCGCCACAGATACGCCGCTGCAGCCGCTGGCGTTTCCAGTGGCGCTCGCAGCCAGCTTCGCTTTCATGCTCCCGGTAGCCACAGCGCCGAACGCCATCGCCTACGCATCGGGCATGGTGAACCTGCGGCGCATGCTCGCCGTCGGCCTTGCGCTCAACATCGGCGCGGTGATTTTGATTATGTCGTTGGCGACAAATTGAGGAACCGGCGCACCGGCGCTAGGTTGGTTTTGCAATGACTAAACGCACCCAGGCTGAGGCCGAAGCCGCCGTCCGCGTCCTAATTGAATGGGCTGGTGATGATCCCGCTCGCGAAGGCTTGCTGGAAACGCCCTCTCGCGTGGCGCGCTCGTATCGTCAGCTTTTCGCCGGGTATGACGAAGATCCCCGCGCCTACCTGGAAAAGACGTTCGAAGAGGTGGGCGGCTATGACGAGCTGATCGTGCTGCGCGATATCCGCGTCGTCAGTTTCTGCGAGCACCACATGCTGCCCTTCATCGGGCGCGCGCATGTCGGCTATCTGCCCACCAATCGCGTGGTCGGCATTTCCAAACTGTCGCGCGTGGTCAATGCGTTCGCGCGGCGTATGCAGATCCAGGAGAAGCTCACCGCTGAAATCGCCGAAGCCATTCAGGATGTGCTGCAGCCTCAAGGCGTCGGCGTCATGATCGAGGCTGAGCATTCCTGCATGACCATGCGCGGCGTCAACACGCCTGGCTCAAACCTCGTCACCTCGCGCCTCATGGGCGTCATTCGCGACGATCCGCGCACGCGTGAGGAATTTCTGAAGCTTGCCCGCCAAGGCCACGCCGGCTAGCGCGCCATCGCCTCCACGCGGTCCCAGAACGCTTCTGGCAGATCGAGCCCGGAGAAGCGTTTCAGCTCCTGCACCAAGGTCGGCGAGGTCACGTTGATCTCGATAAGCTTGCCGGCGATCACGTCGATGCCCGCGAACAGAATCCCCTCGCGCTGCAGCAGCGGCGCCACCGCGGCCACAATCTCTTTGTCGCTCGTCTCAAGTTCGGCCGGCTCCGCCACGCCGCCGGCATGCAGATTGGCGCGGAAATCCCCACCCGTGGGCATGCGCCGGATGGCGCCGAACGCTTCCCCGTCCAGAATGAACACGCGTTTGTCGCCTCCGCTCACGGCCGGAAGAAACTCCTGCGCCAAAATCGGCTCGCGCCCCGCCGCTTCGATGAACTTGCCAGCCCGCGCGCGGAAATCCGCGTCCCCCGCCCGGAGCTTGATCACGCCGTCGCCGCCCATCAGGTAGAGCACTTTCAGCACCACTTGATCGAAGCGCCGCGCGAATTGCTCAAGCGCCTCCACATCGCGCCCCACCCAGGTCTGCGGCGTCAGCTCCGGAAAATGCAGGATCGACATTTTTTCCGAGATGTTGCGGATGCCCAGCGGCGGGTTCAGCACCAACGCCTTGGTCAGCTCCAACAAATACGTGTTGGAAACGTAGCCCATGTCGAACGGCGGATCCTGGCGCACCAGGATCACGTCGAAATCATCCAACGCCCGCACCTGGTCGGGCCCGTTGCGGTAGTGCCCCTGCGTGTTGAGGCTCACCTCGGCGGTACGAGCGCGCGCCTTCACCACGCCGCAGTCGAAGAACACCTCATTGGGCGTGAACCACCACACTTCATGGCCGCGCGCCTGCGCCTCGATCATGAGCGCCAACGATGTGTCGCGCTCGACCACCATGGTCTCGATCGGGTCCATCTGGACAGCGATACGCAGCGTTTTCATGTGTTCTCCAGGCGCGGCCAAGCGCTCGCGCGCGTGACCGATATAAGCGCCCAAGCCTGCGGCGCCACGCCCAAATACGCCGTAAACGCCGTCGCCCTAGCCCGCGCGCACGCGCTGCGCCCCGGTGCGAACGCCGCGCAGATGCTCGGCGATCAGGAAGGCCAGGTCCAGCGCCTGCTTGCCGTTGAGGCGGGGGTCGCAGTGGGTGTGATAGCGTGAGGAGAGATCCTCCTCCGTCACCGCCGAAGCGCCGCCCAGGCATTCCGTCACCTGCTGGCCGGTCATCTCGACATGCACGCCGCCAGGATAAGCCCCTTCCGCCGGCAGCACGCTCATGAACGAACGCACTTCGCTGAGGATACGATCGAACGGGCGGGTCTTGAATCCGGAGGCGGTTTTCAGCGTGTTGCCGTGCATCGGATCGCACGACCATACCACCGCGCGCCCTTCCTTCGTCACCGCGCGCGCCAGCGGCGCCAGCCCCGACTCCACCTTATCGGCGCCGAATCGCGCGATCAGCGTCAGCCTGCCCGGTTCGTTGCCAGGGTTCAGAATGTCGATCAGGCGCAGCAATTCATCCGCCGCAAGCGAGGGTCCGCATTTGATGCCGATCGGGTTCTTCACGCCGCGCATGAATTCCACATGCGCGCCATCAGGCTGGCGCGTGCGATCCCCGATCCAGAGCATATGGGCGCTGGTGTCGTAATGATCGCCGCTGGTGGAATCCACCCGCGTCATCGCTTCTTCATAACCAAGCAGCAGCGCTTCATGGCTGGTGTACACATCCACCTGGCGCACTTGCGGCACACTCTCTGGCGTGATCCCGCACGCTTCCATGAACGCAATCGCTTCCGAGATACGGTCGGCGATTTCCTGGTAGCGTTTGCCCTGCGGGCTATCGGCCACGAAGCCCACCATCCAGCGATGGACATTGTGCAGGTCCGCATAGCCGCCATTGGCGAAGGCGCGGATCAGGTTCAGCGTCGCCGCTGATTGCGCATAGGCTTTCAGCAGCCGCTCCGGATCTGGGATGCGCTGCTCGGGCGTGAATTCCATGCCGTTGACATTGTCGCCGCGATAGGAAGGCAGCGTCACGCCGTTTTGCGTTTCAGTCGCCTCGCTGCGCGGCTTGCCGAACTGTCCGGCGATGCGCCCCACCTTCACTACCGGCTTGGAGCCAGCAAACGTCAGCACCACGCTCATCGCCATC
>JAEUMU010000213.1 GCA_016791325.1 Hyphomonadaceae bacterium | reverse complement strand
CTCACGCACCTGCATGCGGATGCGCGCATAACCTTCGCGCGCCTCCTCTATGGTCACGCCCCATGCCCGGCCGGCGCCTTCGCGCGCAAGCAACGTATCGGCCACCTGACGCGCCAAACGGTCTGCATCGCTCATGCTTGGTCCCTCAATTGACCGACCATGCGTTCTATCATACGTCAGCGTCCATCGCGAGGAGACGCCGATGGATTACGAAACCATCCTTTATGCGAACGCTGACGGCATCGCGCGCGTTACGCTCAATCGCCCCGATCGGCTCAACAGCTTTACCGTGCAAATGCACGACGAGCTTTCGCGCGCGCTAGAAGCCGTGGCGCGGAGCGATGCGCGGGTGCTGATGTTGACAGGGGCGGGGCGCGGCTTCTGCGCTGGGCAGGACTTGTCCGATCGCGCCGTTGCGCCGGGCGGCGATGGCGTGGACCTCGGGGAGTCGCTGGAAAAGCGCTACAATCCGCTGGTGCGTCGTTTGGCGACGCTGGAAATGCCCGTGCTCTGCGCGGTGAACGGCGTCGCCGCTGGCGCGGGCGCCAATATCGCGCTGGCGTGCGATCTGATTATCGCCGCACGCAGCGCCAAGTTCATTCAAAGCTTCGCCAATATCGGGCTCATTCCCGATAGCGGCGGCACGTGGGTGCTGCCGCGCCTCGCTGGCCAAGCGCGCGCGTTGGGCCTCGCGCTCACCGGCGAGCCGCTCACCGCCGAACGCGCGGAGGCGTGGGGCGTGATCTGGAAATGCGTCGATGACGATAGACTCGTCGGCGAAGCGGATGCGCTGGCCCTGAAGTTCGCGGCTGCGCCAACAAAGGGCTTGGTCGCTACGAAAAAGCTGATCCGCGAAGGCGCGGCACGCGGACTATTTGAACAGCTCGACGCCGAGCGAGACGCCCAGCGCGCGCTTGGCCGAACCGCCGACTACAAAGAAGGCGTCGCCGCCTTCACCGAAAAGCGCGCGCCCAAATTCACGGGAAACTGAGTCATGAAGCCAACGATGCTGCAGAACTACGCGGAAGGCAAATGGGTCGCCGGCGCCGGCGCTCCGGCCGAATTGCGCTCCGCCATTGATGGCGCGGTCGTGGCGCTGACTTCTTCGCAGGGGCTAGATTTCGCCGGCATGCTGCAGTTTGCGCGCCAGCGCGGCGGCCCAGCCTTGCGTAAACTCACGTTTCATCAGCGTGCGCTTATCCTCAAGGCTCTGGCCGAGGCGCTGACGGCGAAGAAGGAAGCGCTCTACGAACTCAGCTATCAAACCGGCGCCACCAAGGCCGATAGCTGGATTGATATTGATGGCGGCATCGGCACGTTTGCTGTCTATCAAGGCAAGGGCCGGCGGGAACTGCCGAACGACACCATCCTCATCGACGGGGCGGTGGAAGCGCTCTCGCGGGGCGGCGCCTTTCAGGGATTGCATGTGTTTACATCGCTGCAAGGCGCGGCGGTGCACATCAATGCGTTCAACTTTCCGGTTTGGGGCATGCTCGAGAAGCTGGCGCCCACTTTGCTCGCCGGCCTGCCAGCGATCGTAAAGCCCGCAAGCGCAACAGCCTATCTGACCGAAGCTGCCGTGCGCATCATGCTCGAGGCGGGGGTGTTGCCCGAAGGCGCCTTGCAGCTGATCGTTGGCGGAACGGGCGATCTATTCGATCATCTCACGTCGCAGGATGTCGTATCCTTCACAGGATCCGCCGCCACCGCGGCAAAGCTCAAGACGCACCCGGTCATTGTTCGCGAGAGCGTGCGTTTCGTCGCCGAGCAGGATTCGCTTAACGCGTCGGTGCTTGGGCCGGAGGTGAGCCCTGAGAGCCCAGAGTTCGATCTGTTCGTGAAGGAGGCCGTCAAGGAAATGACGGTGAAGGCCGGGCAGAAATGCACGGCCATTCGCCGCCTGCTCGTGCCGGCGCCGATGATAGACCCTGTGCAGGCTGCATTGGCGGCGCGTCTGGAGAACATCGTCATCGGCGATCCGCGCGACGAAGCCACGCGGATGGGCGCCCTGGTCAGCGTCGCTCAGCGCGAAGATGTGCGGGAAAAGATCGCCGAAATCGCCCGCGATGGCGCCATTGTGTATGGCGATCCCGGCTTGGAGATTGCAAACGCGAAAGGCGCGTTCATCTCTCCGGTGCTGTTGCGCTGCGAACGCCCTTGGCAGGCGCGCGCGGCGCACGATGTCGAAGCATTCGGCCCGGTATCTACGCTGATGCCATATAAGGACGCCGATGACGCCATCGCGCTCGCCAATCGCGGCAAGGGCTCCCTGGTGATGAGCGCGTTTACTTACGATACGGAGTTCGCGCGAACTCTAGTATTAGGGGCCGGCGCGTTTCACGGCAGACTCGCCTTCATCGATCGGGATAGCGCCAAGGAGAGCACCGGCCACGGCTCGCCGATGCCGCAATTAGTTCATGGAGGCCCCGGCCGCGCAGGGGGCGGTGAGGAGATGGGCGGCGTGCGTGGCGTCACGCATTACATGCAACGCACCGCGTTGCAGGGGCACCCGCGCGTGCTTTCCGCCATTGTCGGCCGTTACGTGGCCGGCATGCCAGTGCAGAAGGCGAGCGAACACCCGTTCCGTCGCAAGTTCCACGATCTGCCGATCGGCTACCAGCTCACCACCAAAGCGCGCGAGATTACGCTGCAAGACATCGAGCATTTCGCGCATTTCACGGGCGACACGTTTTACGCGCACATGGATGAAGCCGCCGCTGCAGCCAATCCGCTGTTCGGGGGGCGCGTGGCGCACGGCTACCTCATTCTCGCGTTCGCCGCGGGCTTGTTCGTTGATCCAGATCCCGGCCCGGTGCTGGCGAATTACGGGCTAGACAACCTGCGCTTCGTCAAGCCGGTGAAGCCGGGAGATGCGATCCAAGTGGCGCTTACGGTGAAAGACAAAACGCTGCGCAAGCCCGATCAGGGCGAGGTGCGCTGGGATGTTGTCGTCACCAATCGCGACGGCGAAACCGTCGCCGCCTACGATCTGCTCACCATGAACGCCGCTTAGGCCACCGCTTTCAGCGCCTCCACGAAGCGGGGCACATCCGCTTCGCGTAGGCCGGCCACAGTGATGCGCGCGGCGTCTGTCATGTAAACGCCATGCTGCTCGCGCAAGGTGTTCACCTGCGCCTCGTTCAGCGGCAACGTGGAGAACATGCCCTTCTGCGCAGCGATCAAATGCATGGGCAGAGAGTTCACGCGAGCCTCCGCCAGCAGCCTGCGCGTGCGCTTGATATGCGTGCGGATTTGGTCGAGTTCATCGCGCCAAGATTGCCGCAGCGCTTCATCGGCGAGCACTTCACGCACAATCGCCGCGCCATGATCGGGCGGCATGGAGTAGTTGGCGCGCGCGATCGCCGCGAGATTGCTCATCACCGCTTGGCGCGCCCGCGGGGCCGCTTTCACAAACAGCGCGCCAACCCGTTCGCGGTAAATGCCGAACGATTTCGCCTCGGACACTGCAATGACGGCCTCCGGCGCCCGCGCGACAAGCGCGCGCAGGCCGGCGACATCTTCATCAATGCCGTCGCCGAAGCCCTGATAGGCGAGGTCGAGGAAGGGAATGAGGCCCCTCGCGTTGAGTGCATCCGCCAGCTCAATCCATTGGCTCAGCGAAAAGTCAGCGCCGAGCGGATTGTGACAGCACGCCTGCAAAATGATCGCATCGCCAGGTTCCGCGCCAGTGAGCGCGCTGATCAGTTCTTCCATATCGATGCGTTGTTCGGCGATGTTGAAAAATGGCGCATCGACAGGCTCTAGCCGCGCGGCGCGGACAATAGAGGGGTGGTTGGGCCAGCATGGTTGCGGCAGCACGACGCGGCGCGCGCCGCTCTCGCGCAGCAGATCGCATCCCAGCCGCAACGCGCCAGTGCCGCCTACAGCTTGGATCGCCGTCATTTCGTGAGCAATGTCGCCGAAAACGAGCTGGCCCACGAGTTCTAGGAACGTCACATCGCCTTGCTGGCCGACATAGGTCTTGGTCTTCTGCGTGGCGAGCAGAAGTGCTTCAGCGTCTTTCACCGCGTGCATAATGGGGGTCGCCCCCGTTGCGTCCTTATAGACGCCTACGCCGAGGTCGATTTTGTCCGTGCGCGGATCTTCGCGGAACATTCTGATGATCTTGAGAAGCGGATCGGGCGATTTCGGCGCGAGTGTTTCGATCATGGGGGTCACTCTTCCAGCGGCCAAGTGTGAAGGACGTCAACGAAGTGCGAGAGCCAAGCGTTGGTTTGATGGCCGTCGAGCACGCGGTGATCGATCGTGAGCGAGACGTACGCCATCGGCTTGATGACCATAGCGTCGGCGCCGGCGATCTCCCGCACCACAACACGCTTTTCAAGCTTGCCCACGCCTAGGATGGCCGATTGCGGTTGGTTGATAATGATCGGGGTCGCGACGAGCGAGCCGGAGACGCCATGGTTGGAAATAGTGAAGGTGCCGCCCTGGACATCAGCGGGTTTGAGCCGATTTTCGCGGGCGCGCGTGGTGACGTCGGTGAGCGCGGCGGCGGTTTGCTTCAGGGTCAACGTCTGCGCCCGGTGGATGACGGGCACAATCAGGCCCTTATCGCCGAGTGCGACGCCCATGCCGATATTCACATCCTCAAAAACTTCGAGAAAGTCGTCGTGCCAACGCGCATTCACGTTGGGCGCGGCTTTCATCGCCATTGCCGCAGCGCGGACGATGTAAGCGGAGAAAGTGAGCTGTATGCCGGCTCGAGCATAAGCATCCTTATGCTTAGCGCGGTGGGCGATGAGGGCGCTAAAATCGGCTTCAAACACCGCCGTCACGTGCGGCGCAGTGGCGATGGATCGGCTCATGTGCGCGGCGATGGCGCGGCGCATTTGATCATGCGGGACTTTCTGCGCCGCGGCGCCAAGCCCCGCGGCGGGCACGAGGCCGCCGAGCGCGATTTTCTTCTTCACGTCCTCGTGGGTGATGCGCCCGCCCCGCCCGCTGCCTTGAATGTCGAGCGCAGAGAGTTTGTGTTCAGAGAGCAGTCGCTTCACCAAGGGAGATAGCCTCGTCTCGCGCCCCTCGCTACGGGCCGTTGCCGCCGCCGGCGCTTTGCTTGGCGACTGCTGCGCGGTGCGCGGCGCTCCGTCACCCGAGGGTGCGGCTGCTGCGCCGCCCAGTGAAAGCACACCCAGCGTCGCGCCTGGCGAAGCTTCTTCGCCTTCGCCAAGTGTGATCACAGCCAGCACGCCATCGGCCGGCGATGGCACCTCCACTGCAACTTTATCGGTCTCAAGCTCCACGATCGGCTCATCGCGCTTCACCGCATCGCCGATCTTCTTCAGCCACGCACGCACGACCGATTTGGAACCCTCCTGCTCCAACGGCATCACGATGTCGGCGGTCGTGACCATCAGAACCCCACCAGCTCTTCGATCTTCGCGGCAATTTTCTCTACGGAGGGCAGCGCCCATTCCATCAGGTCGGGATGATGCGGGGAGGGGATGTCGGGCATGGTGATGCGCGCCACCGGCGCATCGAGATCGAGAAACGCCTTGTCCGCCACCACGGCGGCGATTTCGGCGCCAAAACCGGCTGTGCCGCTATCTTCGTGAACGATAAGGCAACGATGCGTCCGCCGCACGGAGTGCAGCACTGCTTCGCTGTCCCAGGGCGCCAGCGTGCGGAGATCGAGAATATCGGCGCTGGCGCCGATGCGCTCCGCCGCCGCCTCGCAGCGCTCGACCATTGCGCCCCATGTCACCAGCGTGATCGCCTCGCCCGTGCGCACGCGTTTCGCCGCGCCAAAAGGCAGCGCGAAATCATCTCCCGGATAGGGGCGTCGCGCGCTGGCTGCGTCCAGCATGTTGCGATGCTCCAGAAACATCACTGGATCGTTGCCTCGCAGCGCCGTGCGCAATAGGCCGACGGCGTCTTCCGCATTGGAAGGGCACGCCACGCGCCATCCCGGGCTATGCACGAACTGCACTTCGTTGGTTTGGCTATGCCAGGGATCACCGCATTTGAAGAACCCGACAGGCATCCGCACCACCATCGGCGCGGCGAAGCGGTTGGCCGTACGCCAGCGCATGGTGCCGCAGTCGTTGATCTGCTCGCATGCCGGATCGGCATACTTGCGGAACTGGATTTCAGGCACGGGCATCAAGCCCGCGATAGCCATGCCCACGGCGCGTCCGATGATACCTTCCTCGGAAAGTGATGTGTCGAAAACGCGCCCAGCGCCGTATTTCTCCTGTAGCCCCAGCGTAACCCCGTGCACGCCGCCCTTTGGGCCAACGTCTTCACCGAAGATCAGCACGCGCGGGTTTGTCGCCAATTCATGATCAAGCGTTCGGCGAATTGCTGTGATCATGTTGATGCGGGCGCCCTCGGGCTTAGGCGTTTCGCTTGTTGGCGGCGGCGCAAAACCAGCATTCCATTGGCCGCCCTCAGCTTGCATCGCGCCTGTTTCGCTGAACACAAAGCGCGTGACCTGAGCAGGTTCGCTGACCGGGCGTTGATCGGCAATCTGCGCTGCGCGTTGCACACGCTCAGCCGCTTCAGCCTCAAGCGCTGCCCACTCCTGTTCGCTCATTTGCGCGGGAACAACATGCGCCTTCAGCTTGGGCAGCGGATCGCGCGCCCACTCCGCTTCCAGCGTTTCCTTCGATTTGTAGGCTTGCGTATCTTGAAACGAGTGCCCCTGAAGCCGCGGCACGGTCAAGTGGAGCAAGACTGGTCCGCGCCCGGCGCGCGTGTGGGAAACCGCCTCGCGGATCAGATAGGCCGCTTCCTCGGGGTCCGCCCCGTCGCCATCGAGCACTTTCAGGCCCTGAAAGCTGGCGAGATTCTTCGCGATGTTGCAGCCAGGCGTCTGCAGCCAGCCCGGCGTGGAAATGCCGTAGCCATTGTCCTCAATGTAAAACAGCATCGGCAGCTTTAGCGTCGTGGCCATGGTCAATGCCGACCAGAAGCCGTTGGTCGCTACCGACGCATCGCCGCCCAAGACCACGCCGATGGCGCCGTCGTAGGCGCGGTCATTCAACACGTCCTTGCAATAAGCGATGGCCTGCGCATAGCCGGCGGTGGGCGTGTATTGCGCGCCGACTCCCCCACACATGGGCAGCGCGGACGCGCCGTCTTTGTTGGGGTAGTTGAACACGACGCCAATATCGCGCCCGTCGCTATATCCGCCGGCGCGTCCCATGGCGGAGCCGAGCGCGTCCTCCAACGCAACGCCCAGTGAAAGCAGGATCGGCCGGGAGCGGTAGTAGCCGCACAATGCATCTTTTGGATGCGTGAGATGCAGCCCCAGCAGCACTTGCGCCATATCGTGGCCGCGCGCGCTGAACTGGTAGAAGATCTTCTTTCCGGGAACGAGTTCGCGCTCCTCGATCGCGTCCATCGCGCGCGATAGCTGCACAAACGAAACGACGCGCCGCCAATCCAACTCGGCGGGGCGGGGGGCAGTGGATGCCTTGGCGCGTGAACTCATACATGCATGATATGGCCATTATCGCGCAATTTCGCTGCGTTATGACGCGCCATCGGGGCAAATATTGCATATTCAGTGCGATTAAGATACAATTACTGCATGAAACGTGCAGATTTTGCGCTTGATGACGCCGATCGGCGCCTGCTGGCGGCCTTGCAGCGAGATGCATCCGCCTCACAAGCAGTGCTGGCGGAGGCGGCCGGAATTTCCGCTTCGCAGGTGTCCCGGCGCGTGGCGCGACTGAGGGAAAGTGGCGTTCTGCGCGGCATTGTCGGGCTGGTGGACTCTACGCGAGCGGGACTCACTTGCGCGGCCATCATTCGCGTGCGTCTGCGCGATCATGCCGCCGCGAGCGTGAAGGCGTTTCGCGATCTCGTGAGCCGCATGGAAGAGGCCACGGTTTGTGTCGCGCTGACGG
>JAEUMU010000166.1 GCA_016791325.1 Hyphomonadaceae bacterium | reverse complement strand
GGCCCCGGCGCGCAGGCTTTTGTTGGACATGGCGAACCAACAGCGTCGCGCGCCCGCGATCCCGAAGCCGATGACGAAGAGGAAGCGCCAGAGGCCCAGCCCGTCGCCCGGAGTGCGCCGTGACGGACGCCGCCGCGAAATCCCAAGCCAGCGACGAGGACGAGATCGAAGCCTCCCGCGCACCGCTGCTTGAACACCTGGCCGAGCTGCGCGACCGCCTTGTGCGCGCTCTGGCGGCCCTCGTGATCGCCTTCTTCGCCTGCTTCTTTGTTGCAGAGCCGATTTTCGAGTTTCTGGTCGAGCCGTTCCGCACGGCCGTGCGAGTTGTCCATCCCGAGCGAGCCGATGAAGCGCTGCGCATGGTCTACACGCACGGGTTCGGGTTCTTCTTCGTCAAACTGCAAGTGGCGCTGTTTGCAGCGATTGTGGTGTCGTTTCCGATCATCGCCTGGCAGCTCTACGCTTTCATTGCACCCGGCCTTTACAAGCGCGAGCGTGGCGCGGTGGCGCCGTTTCTGATCGCGGCGCCCGTCATGTTTTTGTTGGGCGGGGCGTTTGTGTTTTACATCGCCATGCCGTTTGCGCTTGAGTTTGCGCTGAAGCAGGAGGTCACCAACGGTCCGGTTCAGGTCGAATTCCTGCCCAAGGTGGACGAGTATCTGAGCCTGGTGACAACCCTGGTGCTGGCGTTCGGCGCCTGCTTCCAGTTACCTGTCGTGCTGTCATTGCTGGCGCGCGTGGGCATGATCACGGCCGACACGCTGCGCAAGGGCCGCCGTTACGCGATTGTCGGCATCGCCGCCTTTTCCTCGCTGGTCACGCCGCCGGACGTCATTTCCATGACGCTCATGGCGATCCCGATGTACGCGCTTTACGAGGTCTCTATCCTGCTGGTCTGGATGATCGGCAAGGCGCGCGCCAAGAAGGATGCCGCCGAAGCCGCCGCCGCGGCCGCTGCGGAATAGTTGCCCGCGCGCGCGGCTTGGCCTAACCCCGATCCGCCATGCACGACATCCGAGCCATCCGCGAAAACCCCGCGCTTTATGACGCCGCCTGGGCGCGCCGGGGCTTAGCGCCCCAAGCCGCGCGCATTGTCGATCTGGACGCCAAGCTCCGCGCGGCCTCCACCGCCAAGCAGGAAGCCGAAGCCAGCCGCAACGCTGCGTCCAAGGCCATCGGCCAAGCCAAGGCCCAAAAGAATGACGCCGAAGCCGAGAAGCTGATCATCCAGGTGGCGGCGCTGAAGCAGCGCATCGAGGAACAGGGCGGCGAAGAGGCGCGCTGGGGCAAGGAGCGCGACGATCTGCTTGCCTCCTTGCCGAACCTGCCCGCGCTGGATGTTCCCGATGGCGCGGATGAGCACGGCAACGTCGAAGTGCGGCGTTGGTATCGCAACGATGGCGGCGATCCGCCTGCGCTCGATCTGACGGCTGATCACGTCACGCTCGGCGAAGCTTTGGGGATGATGGATTTCGAGGCGGCGGCGCGGCTTTCGGGTGCGCGCTTCGTTGCGCTGAAAGGGGCGCTTGCGCGCATGGAGCGCGCGCTGGCCGCTTTCATGCTCGATCTTCACACGGGCGCGTTCGGCTACACCGAGGTCAGCCCCCCGCTGCTGGTTAAAGATCACGTGATGTTCGGCACAGGCCAACTGCCGAAATTCGTCGATGATCAGTTTACAGCCGCGCGCACGGTTAGCCGCGAGGAACTCTTGTTTGAAGCGCTCGCGCGCTTCGATGAGGAGTTCGAACACCGCAAAGGCGCGAAGCCGACTGAGGTGATGAAGGAATTGCTGGAAAAGGCGCCCACGCGCGAAGATTTCTGGCTCATCCCCACATCAGAAGTCGCACTCACCAATCTGGTGCGTGAGCAGATTCTGGAGGAAGCGTCGCTGCCGCTGCGCTTCACGGCTGATACGCCGTGCTTCCGCGCTGAAGCGGGTGCGGCCGGCAAGGATACGCGCGGCATGATCCGCCAGCACCAATTCCGCAAGGTGGAGCTGGTTTCGATCACCACGCCCGATCAAAGCCATGCCGAACACGAGCGCATGACCAACTGCGCCGAGGAAATTCTGAAGCGCCTCGAGCTGCCGTTCCGCACCATGCTCTTGTGCGCCGGCGACATGGGATTCGGCGCGCGCCGCACGTATGACATCGAAGTCTGGCTCCCTAGCCAAGGCAAGTATCGCGAAATCAGTTCCTGCTCCAATTGCGGTGATTTTCAAGCGCGGCGCATGAACGCGCGCTTCCGCAACAAGGAAGGCCGGACGGAATTCGTGCATACGCTGAACGGTTCCGGCCTTGCTGTGGGGCGCACGCTGGTGGCGGTGATGGAGAATTACCAGCAGAGCGATGGCTCAATCGTCGTGCCGCAGGCGCTGCGCCCTTATATGGGCGGCGTGGAGCGGATCAGCCGCTAAGCCGTGGCGATGCGGACAAGCTCCGCGCCGGGTGTTTCTTCCGGCAGCGCCAGGAAATCGCCGCGCGCCTCTAAGGCCGCCCCCAGCACGGCGTGAAACACGCGCCGCGGCAAAGTCTGTGCGCCGAATTGCTCGAGATGCGGGGTGGTGAACTGTGCGTCGAGCAGCTTGAACCCGCCAAAGCGCAACCGCGCCGCCAAATGCACGAGCGCCGTTTTGCTTGCGTCGCTGGCGCGTGAAAACATGCTCTCGCCGAAGAACGCCCCGCCCAGCGCCACGCCATAGAGGCCGCCTACAAGCGCCCCGCCCAGGCGCGTCTCGACGCTATGGGCCGCCCCGCGCCGGTGCAGATCCAGATAAAGGCCGCGGATGTCGTCGTTAATCCATGTGTCTTCGCGCCCCGGGGCAGGTGCGGCGCAGGCGTCCAGCACGGCGGCGAAATCGCGATTGATGGTGAAGCTGAACGGATCGCCGCGCAGCGTCCGCATCAGCCGGCGCGGCATGTGAAACGGATCAAGCGGCAGGATGCAGCGGAAGTTGGGATCAACCAGAAAGACGCCGTCATCGTCGCGGCTTTCCGCCATGGGAAAGACGCCGCGCTGGTAGCAGGCCAGCAGGTCGTCACTGGAGAACGGCTTCACCCCGCCATCATGGCAAAGCCGGGCGCGGCCGTCATCCGCCCTAGAGGCGCGAGCGCAGCGAGTCAGCGCCGATGCTGGCGTCGTGAAACTCCGCGACGCCCGGCGCTTCCAGCGCGATCGGTTCGGCGACCGCCGCCGTCGGCTCCACCGCGGCCGGTTGTGCCGAACTGGCGCAGGCGCTCAGCGCCGCCACCACGAACGCAAGAACGATCAGCGCGGCTAGGCCCGCGACTTGTTGCTGTGCCATCAAAACTGCCCTGTTTTCCCGAGTGCAGCCCTCAAACTGCAATCGGCGGGCCGTTTAACCGCCGGCGGCTTCCGCCTCGGCCTTTTCCTTGAGGCTGCGCTCCAGCCAATGGATGGAATAGTCGCCGTTGATGACGTCCGGCTCGTTCATTAGGTCGCGGAAGAGCGGCAGCGTGGTGTCGACGCCGGTGATCACCATTTCGTTCAGCGCCCGGCGCAGGCGCATCAGGCATTCGGCCCGGTCGCGCCCATGCACGATCAGCTTGCCGATCAGCGAGTCGTAATTCGGCGGGATCGAATATCCGGCGTAGATCGCGCTATCGAGACGCACGCCCAGGCCGCCGGGGGGGTGGAAGCCGGTGATCTTTCCGGGTGAGGGGCGGAAGGTGCGCGGGTCTTCAGCGTTAACGCGGCACTCGATGGCGTGGCCGTTGAACTTCACATCCTTCTGTTTCACCGAAAGCGGCGCCCCATCGGCGATGCGGATTTGTTCGCGCACAAGATCAATACCGGTGATCATCTCCGTCACCGGGTGCTCCACCTGGAGGCGCGTGTTCATCTCGATGAAATAGAATTCGCCGTCCTCGTAGAGATACTCCACCGTGCCGACGCCCAGATAACCGAGCTTGGCGATGGCCTCGGCGGTGATCTTGCCGATGCGCGCGCGGTCCTCGTCGTTCAGCGCGGGCGACGGCGCCTCTTCCAGCACTTTCTGGTGCCGGCGCTGTAGCGAACAGTCGCGCTCGCCCAGGTGGATCACGTTGCCATGGCTATCGGCCACCACCTGGATTTCGATGTGGCGCGGGTGGGTGAGGTATTTTTCGATATAGACGGCGTCATCCCCGAAAGCCGCCTTGGCTTCCGCGCGCGCTGTTGAAAACGCTTCGCCCAGCTCATCGGCCGATCGCGCCACTTTCATGCCGCGTCCGCCGCCGCCCGCCGCAGCTTTGATCAGAACCGGATAGCCGATCTTCTTGGCGACCTTTGCAGCCTCGACTTCGCTGCCCACGCCGCCATCGGAGCCCGGCACCACGGGCATGCCCGTATCGATTGCGGCCTGCTTGGCGGCGATCTTATCGCCCATCAGCCGGATGTGCTCGGCCGTGGGGCCGATAAACGTCATGCCGTGCTGCGTCACGATCTCTGCGAAGCGCGCGTTTTCGGAAAGGAAGCCGTAGCCTGGGTGGATCGCCTGCGCGCCGGTGATTTCCGCGGCGGCGATGATCGAGGGGATGTGCAGATAGGAGCGCGCCGCAGGCGGGGGCCCGATGCAGACGCTCTCGTCAGCTAGGCGCACATGCATGGCGTCAGCGTCGGCGGTGGAATGCACCGCAACCGTGGCGATGCCCATTTCCTTGCACGCGCGGTGAATGCGCAGCGCAATTTCGCCCCGGTTCGCGATGAGGACTTTCTCAAACATCTTTTACTCGATGATCACCAGCGGTTCGCCGAATTCCACCGGCTGCGCATCCGTCACCAGAATCGCCGTCACTTTGCCGGCGCGCGGGGCGGGGATCGGGTTGAACGTCTTCATCGCCTCAACCACCATGAGCGTTTGGCCGGCATTGACGCTATCGCCCACCTTGATGAACGGCGCCGCGCCGGGTTCCGGCGCCAAATAGGCGGTGCCAACCATGGGTGAGGGCACCGCACCTGGGTGCTTGGAAACGTCTTCTGCGGCGGGGGCCGCCACGGCCGCCGGCGGCGGCGCGGCTGCGGGGGCGGCGACAAAATGGGTCGCAGGCGCTGGCGCGGCCGCCACGCTCAGCGTGCGCGCCAGGCGCAGGCGCAATTCGCCATGCTCGACTTCGATTTCGGAGAGCCCGGTATCGCTCAGGATCGCCGCCAGCTCGCGCACGAGCGCTGGGTCAATGCCGTGTTTCTTGTCGCTCATCGTCTGCGATTTCCTGCTCAAACTTTGTCGCTCTTTTGGTCGCTCGCCAGGGCGTCCGCCGCCTCCAGCGCGAGGAGGTAGGAACGTGCGCCAAACCCGGCGATGACGCCCTTTGCGGCCTGTCCCACTAATGAAACGTGACGGAATTCCTCGCGCGCCGAGGGGTTGGAAAGATGGGTCTCAATCACCGGCACGCCGATGGCCTTGATGGCGTCATGGAGCGCGACGGAGGTATGGGTGTAAGCGCCGGCGTTTAGAACAACTGCGCAGGCTTTGTCGCGCGCCTCTTGCAGCCATGTCACGAGTTCGCCTTCGATATTTGACTGGCGAAACACCAGGGGGCGGCCCAATTGGGCCGCTTTGGCCGCGCAGGCGGCTTCGATATCAGCCAATGAGGCTGAACCGTATATGTGTGGTTCGCGGGCCCCAAGAAGGTTCAGGTTTGGCCCGTTCAGCACGAAAATGGGCTTAGAATCCGTCATCGTCCCCAAAAACGGTCATCGGGCGAAAATCGTCCCGCCAGCCCTGCTCGGCCGGCAAAGTTGAACCCCCGCTCTTGGGGTCTTAAGTCGGGGGCGATAGGAAGGCCTATGCGTCTAACGGTCAATGGAGAAACGCGCGAGGCGCCCGATCAGGCGACCCTCGCCGACCTGCTCGCCCTTTTGGGGATCGAGGGGCGGCGCGTGGCGGTTGAGCATAACCGCGAAATCGCCCCCCGCAGCATGTGGGGGCAAACCCGCCTCGCCGAGGGCGATCAGGTGGAAATCGTCCAGTTTGTAGGAGGCGGGTGATGCGCGCATTAGCGGCGTTGGCTTGCGCAGTGGGGCTGATGGCGAGCGCCACGGCTGGTGCGGAGCCTGAGGCGCAGACCGTCGCAATAGAGACCATCGCCATGATGGAATCACGGGTGCGGATGCCGCGCGGCGCCGCCGAACTCGAAGCCTATGATCGCTACTACGCGCGGGACCGCGCCGAAGGCCACGATCTGGTACGCGGCGTTTTCCTCCGGCGTGACCTTTTCGGCGATCTCGATCGCGGCGGGATGATCCCAGCGCCCGGGATTGAGAACGCTTACCGCGGCTCCGCCGAAGATTTGCCCGTGCTCGCGGATGGCGGCGGCTGCGCAATCGTCTATGTAATCTTGAATGTCGAGACTGGCCGTTTCGGCGAAATCAGCATAACGCGAGGCAATCACATCTCGGCGCCGGCCGTGTGCGGAGGCGCCACTTGACGCAAGACACTCTCACCATTGCCGGCAAGAACTACAGTTCCCGCCTCATCATCGGCACCGGCAAGTACAAAACCTACGCCGAGAACGCCGCCGCGCTCGAAGCCAGCGGCGCCGAGATCGTCACCGTCGCGGTGCGGCGCGTGAACCTCTCTGATCCGAGCAAAGAGCGGCTCACCGATCACATCGATCCGAAGAAGACGACCTTCCTGCCCAACACCGCCGGCTGCTTCACGGCCGACGAAGCGCTGCGCACGCTCCGCCTCGCGCGCGAGGCCGGCGATTGGAAGCTGGTGAAGCTCGAAGTCCTCGCTGACCAGAAGACGCTCTATCCCGACATGGAAGAGACGCTCTCCGCCGCCAAAATCCTCGTCGCCGAAGGCTTTGACGTGATGGTCTATTGCAGCGACGATCCGGTCTACGCCAAAAAACTCGAAGACGCCGGCTGCGTCGCCATCATGCCGCTGGGCTCGCTGATCGGCTCGGGCCTCGGCATCCAGAATCCCGTGAATATCCGCCTGATCGTCGAACAATCCCGCGTCCCGGTCATCGTCGACGCCGGCGTCGGCACCGCGAGTGATGCGGCGATCGCGATGGAGCTAGGCGTCGACGGCGTCCTCATGAACACCGCCATCGCCGAAGCCAAAGATCCGGTGCGCATGGCGCGCGCGATGAAGCACGCGGTGATCGCGGGGCGTGAATCGTATCTCGCGGGGCGGATGGGCAAGAAGAAGTACGCTGATCCGAGCAGCCCGTTGGGTGGGTTGATTTAGTCAGCGCGACCGCGCAAAAAGCCGACGTAGGCAATTAGCCCCTCGACCGTCGTAGGGAGCACGCCACTTGCTTCGGCTGCGCCGAGATCGAAGTGCTTCTTCGTCGCTCGATCAAGGCGAACTTTGCGCAGATGCTGCGCGAGCACCAAGAGCCAGCTCAGCAGAAGGGCCTGACCATCCGGACACGGTTCAGTTCGTTCAACGACGACCTTGTTTCCGTCCAAACCAAGTACAACACGGCGGCCGAGCCCATCGAGCGCGAGGTGCTCGACATCACCTACATACCAATGCTCAAGTTGGTAGCTCACATCAGTTGCGTTGCGATAGACTTGGACGTCTCCCGCGATCTGGGGATCGCTGCTCTCGTTCACGACGATCACGTCGCTGAGCCAGTCGTTTTGGGTCATGACCCCAACCAAGCCTCCAAATCGCCCAACGCCCGTTCCGCCAGCGCCAGCTTCTTTGCGCGCCCACGCTCTTCGCCTTTGAGATTCTTCCCATCCGGCCCGTGCGTCGGCGCCGCGATTTCCGGAAACAGCCCGAAGTTCACATTCATCGGCTGAAACGAGCCTTTGCCGTCACCGATGTGTCCGCCTGTGACGTGCGCCAGCAACGCCCCGAGCGCCGTCGTTGCCGGCGGCGGTTCAATCGCGCGCCCTAAACGCTCCGCCGCCGCAAAGCGCCCAGCCATCATCCCCATCGCAGCACTTTCGACGTAACCTTCGACGCCGGTCACTTGCCCGGCAAAGCGCACGCGGGGCTCCGCGCGCAAACGCAGGGTGCTGTCCAGCAGCTTCGGCGAATTCAGAAACGTGTTGCGATGAATGCCGCCCAGCCGCGCAAACCGCGCGTTCTGCAAACCGGGGATCATGCGGAAAATCTCTTCCTGGGCGCCGTATTTCAGCTTCGTCTGGAAGCCGACCATGTTGAACAGCGTGCCAAGCTTGTTGTCCTGCCTGAGTTGCACCACCGCATAAGGCCGCTTGCCGACGCGCGGGTCCATCAGCCCCACCGGCTTCATCGGCCCGAACCGCAACGTCTCCGGCCCGCGCTCGGCCATCACCTCAATCGGCAAACAACCTTCGAAGTAAGGCGTGTTCTTTTCCCACTCGCGAAACTCAGTCTTCGCGCCCGCATTCAGCGCATTAATGAACGCCACATACTGCGCCTCATCCATCGGGCAGTTCACATACGCCGCCTTATCCCCGCCTGGACCTTCCTTGTCGTAACGCGATTGCTTCCAGGCGATGTCGAAATCGATTGAATCGGCGTGCACGATCGGCGCAATGGCGTCGAAGAAGGCAAGGCTGTCTTCGCCGGTGAGATTGC
>JAEUMU010000136.1 GCA_016791325.1 Hyphomonadaceae bacterium | reverse complement strand
CGAAGAAGTGCGCCGCGGCTGCTTTGAAGAGCTGGGGCGAATGTCCGGCGAATTCCCCCACATGGGAAAATTTCTCGACAAGTTTCGCAGCGGCGAGATCGAATATCATGGCGCCGAGCGCCTGCGCGCCACCTTCGGCGTGGGCGCTGTTTATATCGGCGGCCACTTCACCAATTGGGAGGTCACCTCGCTCTGCGTGGCCCAGACTGACCCCGATTGCTACTTCACTTACCGCCCCGCCAACAATCCGCTGATCGATCAGTACATCGTCGACACGCGCCGCGAGTTCGGCCTCGTGCTGCAGGCGGCGAAAGGACAAACCGGCGGCATGGGCCTTTTGCGCGCGCTGGCGAAAAAGAAGGCCGTGGCGCTAATGAACGACCAGAAATACAATGAAGGCGTGGCCGCGCCGCTATTCGGCTACGATTGCATGACCGCCGATGGGCCGACGCGGTTGGCGCTCAAATACAAAGTGCCGCTGATTCCGATTTCCGGCCGCCGCTTGGGCGGCACACGGTTTCGCGTGGACGTGCATGAGCCGATCCCGCTGGACTACGCAGCCGGCGACGATGCAGCTGTGTTGGATGGCGTGAAGCGTGTGAACGCGTTCATCGAAGCGCGCATCCGCGAAGCGCCGGAGCAATGGTTCTGGGCGCACCGGCGCTGGCCGAAAGAAGCCTGGGCGAAAGCGGGCGTGTAAAGGGAGGGCTGAATGCGCGCATGGATGCTTGGCGCAGCCGCGGTGCTGCTGGCGGGATGCGTTTCGGTGAACGCGCAAGTCCGTCATGAACCCGACGCGGCGTTGGCCGCGTTTGAGAACGCGCGCCTGCGCGAATGCCCCGCCGCGCGCGTGCAGGCCGGCGCCCATGCCAGCGGCGAAGCACAGAATGCCGGTGTCACCGGCGAAACCATTGGCGTCGCGCCGTTGGCCAGCGATCCGACCCGCGTGGTGCGGCTGCGGCGGCTGACGATTGCACCTGGCGGCGCCATCGCTTGGCACGATCACGCCGCGGTGCAGGGCATGGCGCTGATGGTGGCGGGTGAAATGGTGGAGACGCGCAATTCCTGCCTCGACCGCATGACCTACCGCGCCGGGGATGTGGCGGTGGAAGACGCAAGCACGGCCCATTCCTGGCGCAATGAAAGCGATGCGCCGGCAATCGTGCTGACCGCGCACGTATTGGCGCGTTAGGGCGCGCTCAAGAGCTGCGCGCGCGCAGCCGCCAAGCCGTCAATCGCCACCGTGGGATCGAGCTGGCGTTCGCGCCAACGCATGCGCCAGCACAGGTGCGGGCCTGTGGCCCGCCCAGTCGCGCCCACAGCGCCGATCACCTGCCCTTGCTCAACTCGCTGGCCGGCCTGAACGTCCAGCCGGCTCATGTGCAGATACATGGTGATGAGGCCGTGGCCGTGATCGATGAATACGAGCCCGCCTTCATAATGCATGTCCGGATTGGCGAAGCTGACGACACCTGCCGCCGGCGCGCGAATAGGCGTGCCGGTCGGCACGGCGATATCGACGCCGAAATGCGGCGTATTCGGCACGCCGTTCAAAATGCGCTGCCCGCCCCAACGCCCTGAAATGCGTCCGCCCTCCACCGGCCAGATGAAGCCGTCGAGAAAGCCCGTGATGTCTGCCTCGGAGGCGAAGCCTTCGGCCTTCATCGCCGCTTCGCGCTGAATGCGCGCGAGTACAGCTGGATCGGTCGGCGTTACGGTTTGGGGCGGCAGGCCGTCGATGCGCTGAATGTCGAACTCGCGCGGGACGATCTCGAACGTGTGCGAAGCTTCAGCACCATTGGCGCGGGCGATCACGCGGGCGCTTGCGCCATATTGGCGGTTGAAGCCGATCAGCGCCCAGCCCTGCGCATCCGCCGCGCCGACATCCGCGCCGTCAATGCTGATCTGCGCGCCCGGCAGCGTGCGGCACACCGCGACGCCGCCTTGCGTAAAGGCCCCGGCGCACGCCAGCGTTAGCGCAGCAGGAACCGGCGCCGGCGCGGGCGCGGCAGGCGGCGCTATCGGCGCAGGCGCCTCCACCTGAGCGGGCGCCTCGCTGACAGTGCACGCCGCCAGCAGCAGCAAAGCCGCCAGCGCCCTCATGGCTGTGCGCCTTGCATGCGCTTCAACGCCTCGGCTGGGCCGCGATACGCTTCTTGCAGATCGACGCTCCAATAGCGCAACTCATCCAGCGGGATGCGCTCCCCACTCACCGCGCAGCGCACGAACACGCCCTGGCGGATGATGGTGAACTCGTTATCGCCATAATGCAGGGACGCCTCGGCCCCGCCTGGATCGTGCTTGTTCATGGCTTGCTTCTAGCGCGCTCTTGCCGTGGAACCAAGGCGGGGGCGCTCAAAACAGATCACCCTGGGCGGCGCCGGATTTGGGTTTTGGGCGCGACTTGGCCGGTTCCGCGCCGCCTTCCACAATCGCCTTGCGGCGATCGTCGGCGAACGTGAGATCGAGTACGTCGCCGGGGTTCAGCTCCTTGGCCGAACGCACCAGCGTCCCATCTTCGCGGTGAACCATCACAAACCCGCGCGCCAGCACGCTCTTGTGCGAGAGGCTTTCCAGAATGCGCGCCGAGGCGTCGAGATGCTTGCGGTGGGTGATCAAGGCGCGCTGCATCGCCGGCGCAAGCCTTGCCGCCGTGCGCGCCAGATGCTCGCGCCGGCGGGTGATGTCCTGGCTTAGCGCTTCCGGGCGCAGGCGCGCGGCGATGCGATCGAGCTTGGATTGCGCCGCGCGCGTATTGCTCACCAGCGCCGCGTTGAGCCGCTCCGAAGCGCGATCGAAGCGTTGTTGGGGAATTTGAAAAAGCGTCTCCAGCCGCGGCAGGCGTGCGGCCGCCGCGCGCAGTTCGGTGCGCCGCTTCTCCAGCCCACGCACCAAGCCGTTGCGCAAACGCCCGTCCAACGTGGTGACGCGCTGGATCAGATCGGCGCGCACAGGCACCGCCTTCTCCGCCGCGCCCGTCGGCGTCGGCGCGCGCAAGTCGGCGGCGAAATCGATCAGCGTTGTGTCGGTCTCGTGGCCGACCGCCGAAATTAGCGGGATCGCGCTGGCCGCCGCCGCACGCACCACGATCTCCTCGTTGAACGCCCACAAATCCTCGATCGAACCGCCGCCGCGCGCCACGATCAGCACATCGGGGCGCAGCGCCCCTTGCAGCTTGTTGAAACCTTCGATCGCGCGCGCAACCTGGCCGGCGGCTTCCGGCCCCTGCACCAGCACCGGCCAGAGCAGCACGCGGCGCGGAAAGCGTTCGCCAAGACGATGCAGAATATCGCGGATCACAGCGCCGGTGGGCGAGGTGACGACGCCGATGACGCGCGGCAGATAAGGGATGGGCTTCTTGCGTTCGGCCGCGAACAAGCCCTCGCCCGCCAGCCTCTGCTTCAGCTTCTCCAACTGCGCCAGCAATGCGCCAACGCCAGCCGGCGCCATGCGCTCGGCGATCAGCTGGTATTGCGAGCGGCCGGGGAAGGTCGAAAGCCGCCCCTCGGCTACAACCTCCAGGCCCTCTTCGGGTTTGAATGTCAGCCCCTGCACGTTGGAGCGCCACATCACCGTGGAAATGGTGGCGTCTTCGTCCTTGAGATCGACATAGAGGTGGCCGGATTTGGCGATCAGCACGCGCCCCAATTCGCCGCGCACGCGCACGCGGTCGAAATTGGTCTCCATCGTCCGCTTCACCGCCTGGGCCAATTCCGAGACGGTAAGCTCGGGCAAATTGGCGCCGGGGCCGGCGCGGGCGGTGTCGGGCGCAGTCTCTGACATCAGTTTCATATAAGGCGACTCGCGCGGCCGCGCGGAGAATGATTAAGTGTCGGCCTGCGGCGGCTGTGGGGGCGGCCGGGGGACACTTGCATGGCGTTCGACGCGAACGACCTGTCGCCACACGAGCATTTCGTGGTGGAGCGCACAAGGCTGGGCGAAATCGCGGATTTCTCCCCGCTCGGCGGGGCGGATGGCTCCAAACCCGGCGTGCGCGCAGGCTTTCTGCGCCGGCTCATGCTGGGGCTTGAGGCGGAATGGCGCGCGCCCGCGACCGGTCTGCGCATCCGCGGCGCGCGTATCGACGGCGCGCTCGACCTTTCCGATTGTTCAGGTGAGACCCTGCCCGCCCTGACGCTCGATCAATGCGTCATCGCCGATGTGATCGACATCTCGCACGCGCGCCTGGCCCGCTTGGCGCTCACCGGCTGCGCCGTGCGCCGCGTGGCCGCCGGCGGCGCGCACATTGGCGGCGATCTCGATCTTTCCGGCGCACGCCCGCTCGGCCCGCCGGGCAAGGAAGCTCTGACCGTCGATCTACGCGGCGCCGACATCGGCGGCGCGCTTCTTTTCAGCGGCGCAAAGCTGGCGCGCGGCGATAGCGGCCACGAAGCGCTGATCGCCGAAGGCGCCCGCGTCGTCG
>JAEUMU010000112.1 GCA_016791325.1 Hyphomonadaceae bacterium | reverse complement strand
CCGACTTCGCGCAGGCCGTCATCGATGCCGGCCTGATCTGGGTCGGCCCGAAGCCTGACTCCATCCGCGCCATGGGCCTGAAGGACGCTGCCAAGAAACTCATGGCCGAAGCCGGCGTGCCGACGACGCCCGGCTATCTCGGCGAAGATCAAAGCGAGGAGCGCTTGCAGAAAGAAGCCGACGCGATCGGCTATCCGGTGCTGATCAAAGCTGTCGCCGGCGGCGGCGGCAAAGGCATGCGCAAGGTTGAGAAGAAGGCCGAGTTTAAAGCCGCGCTCGCTTCCGCCAAGCGCGAAGCGGCGGCGGCGTTCGCTGATGATCGTGTGCTTCTGGAAATGTATGTGCAGCGCCCGCGCCACATCGAGGTGCAGGTGTTCGGCGATACGCATGGCAATGTCGTACATCTGTTCGAGCGCGACTGTTCGCTGCAGCGCCGCCACCAGAAGGTGATCGAAGAAGCGCCCGCGCCGGGCATGGACGAAGCCACGCGCAAAGCGGTCACCGATGCGGCGGTGCTCGCGGCGAAAGCCGTGAACTATGTTGGCGCCGGCACCATCGAATTCATCGCCGACGCCAGCGAAGGCCTGCGCGGCGATCGCATCTGGTTCATGGAAATGAACACGCGCCTGCAAGTCGAACACCCGGTGACCGAAGAGATCACCGGGCAGGACTTGGTGGAGTGGCAGCTGCGTGTCGCGAGCGGCGAGAAGCTGCCGCTGAAACAGGAAGAGCTGAAGATCAACGGCTGGGCGATGGAAGCGCGGCTGTATGCGGAGAATCCTGAGACCGGATTTCTGCCGAGCACAGGAGTGCTTTCGCACCTTCGCTGGCCGCGCGGAGATGTTCGCATCGATACCGGCGTTGATGCAGAAAGCGAGATCAGTCCGAACTACGATCCAATGATCGCTAAATTGATCGTTCACGCAGATTCACGGTCTGCCGCGATCGCGAAGCTCTCGGACGCATGCGGGGATACGGAAATCTGGCCAGTCAAGTGCAACGCGGGTTTCCTGCGGCGTTGCCTACGGGATGCGGACTTCGCCGTCGGCCACGTTGATACGAACTTAATCGCAGCGAAGGGCGACAGCCTGTTGGCGCGACCGAAGCGTGGTGACGCAACTATCGCGGAGGCGGCGTTCTGCTTCGTTACAGAGCCACTGTCTCATTGGTCGATAACAGGCGATATGCCTGCGCTCTCGCCTTGGCGCCGCGCGGAAGGCTTTCGACTGAACGCACCGCCAAGGTCAATTGTGCGGATGCGCGTCGATGGGAACGCAGTTGAGGCAACGCCGAGGCAGGGCGCTGAGAAAGATCATTTCATCGTTCGCGGTGATCGAGTGATCGTGTTCAATCACGGCGACGTTTACGAGTTCACCCTAGACACCGGCGAAGCCGAAGGCGGCGAGCTCGCCGCCGGCGACGGCGCGATCCTTTCGCCGATGCCGGGCAAGATCGTCTCCGTCGCCGCGAAAGCCGGCGCGAATCTGAAGAAGGGCGATCCAATTCTCGTGTTAGAGGCCATGAAGATGGAGCACACGCTCACCGCGCCGTTCGACGGCAAGCTCGCCGAACTTAACGCCAAGCCTGGCGCGCAGGTGAGTGAAGGTGTTTTGCTCGCGAAGCTGGAGAAGGAATAAGCGCGCCTGCGCATGGACGCGTCATTCAGCTTAAGGCAAACGCCGCTTCTTCTTTTTCCGGATGGCGCACCGCGTCGCCGAAGGCTTCGTTCACGTCTACCACTGCGAGCGCGGGTACGTTGGCGTTGCTTGGAACGCTGGCGCCGGGACCGATACGCGCGCCAGCGCCAATAAAGGCGTGGCTGCCGACATGCACGCGCCGCACCAGCACGCGCGAGCCCGCGCCATCGACTTTTTTGCGCACATGCGCGGCGAGTTCCACCTCGCGCGAGAACACGACGCGATTGCCGATGTCCATCAAGTTGCGATCGAGCACGTCCATCCGCACCGGCCATTCCACGCCATAGCCCACGCGCGATCCCCACATGCGCAACCACATTGAGTAGAAGCCTGGGATGACGCGCAGCAGCGATTCCAGAAACGGCAGCGCGTCGTAAAACGCCTGGATATGGTGCGCGGCAAGCCAGGGACAGAACTTGCGCCCGTCAATGCAGGCGACGCCGGGTTTGATCGGCGCCCAGCGCTCCAGCACCCGCAGCGCCATGGGCGGAAAGCCAAACACTACGAACAGCAGCAGAAGCGCGCTCCAGCCGTTCGGCCATTGCGCGAACACGCCCAGCGCTGCAACGGCTGCAACCGTCATCAGCAAAGGAAAATAGGAGAACAGCCGATCGAGCCAGGTCATGTTCGCCCCGGCTTAGGCGGCGTCCACGCGCAACGCGCCCGAGAAAAGCGCCGCCATCTCGTCCACGCTGCGCGCTGCGCGAAGCTTCTCGCGCACGTCGGCGCGGCGGAAGAAGCGCGAAACGCGTGCTAACGCCTTGAGGTGATCGGCGCCGCGGTCAGCCGGGGAGAGCAGCATGAACACCAAATCCGCCGGGCGCCCGTCGAGTGCGTCGAAATCCTGCGGTGAGTCCAGGCGCGCGAAGGCGCCGATGGGGCGCTCGAGCCCCTTCACCGCCGCATGCGGAATGGCCACGCCGTCGCCCATGCCGGTGCCGGAAAGGCGTTCGCGCATCAGCACGGCCTCAAACGCGGCGCGCGCGTCCACGCCTGCGCTGCGGGCCGCGAGATCGGCCAAATGCTGCAGAACCTGCCGGCGGGACGCCGCGCTAAGTCGCGGGGCGATAGTGGCCGGGGCAATCAGATCGCTTAGGTCGTTCATTCTTTTCCTGTTCGACCCTGGCGCCGGTATTGGCAGGCCGGCATCAACGTCAGACTTGGCTTTCAGTTTCCGTCCAGGGCTTGCGCCCGTTCGGGGTCGATCCAGCCGATATTCCCGTCCGCCCGCCGATAAACGAGGTTCAGCCCGCCATGCTTGGCGTTGCGGAACAGAAGCGCCGGACTTTCCTGAAACTCGAGCTGCATCACGGCTGTGGGTACCGACATTGTACGCACCGAAATTGTCGTTTCGGCGATGACGAGGGGTCTGCCTTCATCCTCCGCCGGCGCGCCTTCGCCAGCCTCTTCTTCCTCAGCTTGTGGGGCGAGCACATACGCTGTGGCGTCCTCAGCGGGAAGGGGGGACTTGTTGTCGGCGTGGTGATTTTTCAGCCGCCTTTTGTAGCGCCGCACGCGCTTTTCCAGCTTCGCTAGCGCATCGTCGAAGGCGCTGTGAGCGTCCCCGCCATGTCCTTGAGATTGAAGAGATATTCCTGAGGCCAGGTGAACCAGGCAATCGACTTCCACGCCATTTCCGCCGCTCTTGCCGACCGTGACGAGGGCGTCGGTCGCGCGGTTGAAATATTTGCCGACGCCGCCGGCCAACTCGCCCTCGATGCGGGTTCTGAGCGCTTCACCGACATCCATCTGCCGCCCAGCGACCTGAATGCGCATGAAATGAGCCTCCTGGGTTTCAATCCGGGCTCGGAAACCGGGCCTTGGCCCCTCAAGGCGCGTCCCGATCGACTTTCAAAGGGTATGCCTCGCGGTCGGGGGGGTCAACGCGCTGGCGGCTTCAGACGTGCTTAATGGCGCACTGGTCGCGGGCGCCTTTGAGATTGGCGCGACGCGCTTCATTTGTGGGCTCCGGGCGGGTCCGGGACGGGGGAGGTCGGCCATGACTGTCGCAGGCGCCGCGCCAGGGGCGCGGGCGGGGCTGGGCGATATTGGCGCCATCGCCGTATGCACGCTCGCCTGGGGCACGACTTGGTATGCGATTACGCACCAACTGGGTGTGGTCGACCCCATTGTTTCGATCACCTACCGATTTTCGCTGGCCGCGATGCTGTTGTTTGCGTGGTGCGCTGTGCGCCGGGAGCGCGTCGCGCTGACACGCGCCCAGCACGTAGGCGCATTTGGCGTTGGACTCTTTACGTTCGCGATCGACTACGCCTTCGTCTATTGGGCCGAGGAACGCGTGACGTCGGCGGTGGTCGCGGTTGTGTTCGCGGCGTTGGCGTTTGTGAATCTGATCGGCTTCCGCATCGCCTTCGGCCAGCGCGCGCCCTTGCTGGCATGGCTTGCCGCGGCCTTGGGCATCGCCGGCGTGCTGCTGCTGTGCTGGGAGGAACTCGCCACGGCGCAGATGAGCGAACGCGCGATGCTTGGCATCGGGCTCACTTTCGCGGGTGTCGTGGCGGCGGCGATTGGCAACATCTTTGCGCGCAAGGCTGAGGTCGCAGGCGCAGGCGTGGCTGCTTCTTCAGCCTGGGCGATGGCCTATGGTTCAGCGTTGCTGGCGCTATTCGCGCTGGCGACAGGGCGGACATGGGCGTTTGAGTGGAGCGCGCCCTACATTCTTTCATTGCTGCATCTGGCCATCATCGGTTCGGTCGTCGCGTTCGTGCTCTATTATGGCTTGGCGCGCCGGCGCGGCTATTCGACGGCGTCCTACATTTCGGCGCTGACGCCGCCCGTGGCCATGGTGGTTTCGGCGCTGTTCGAGGGAAAAAGCTGGGGTTTGGCGGCGTTGGGCGGCGTGGGGCTTGTGCTTGCGGGCCAAGTGCTGCTGCTGCGCGTGCGCAACGCCAGCTAGGGCATTGCCCGCAGCGCCGCTTCCACCCCAGGCAGCACGGCGTCATCGGCGGTTTCTTCGCTGCTGCGCGCGTTGAACCAGACCGCCTGCAAGAACGCGAGCGTGTTGTGGCGCCAGGCGAGACCGGCCTGCGATGCATAAACATCCTCACCAGAGGAGGGGAAGCGCGCGAACCATTGCGTCCATTCGTCCTCCGTAATCAGCCCGCGACGCGAGATGGCGCTGATGACTCGCGCGAGCCGTGCGCTTTCCCCGTAAATGTAGAAATGCTCTTCGGGCGCGACTTGTGTGGCGATGGCGTCGCGGATGCGCAGCAGATCTTCGCGGCCGAGGCTTTCGTTGAGCGCAAGCTGCATCAGCAAATCAGCGCCATGCGCTACACCGTGGCGCCAGCCCTCTTGCGCATCGAAGCCGCGATAATCGTGTACGCCCTGGAAATACTGAATAGAGCGATCGAGCACATCGGCGCGCATGTCATCGGTGAAATGGCTGCTGATCCGTTCGGCGCGAACCAGCTCAGAAAGCGTGAGTGCTGCAAAAGAAGCCTCAAAGCCGCCGGGCTCGCGGCTTTCCAGTCGCGGCAGCACTTCGACGATGAGAGCGTTTTGGGCGCCTTGGTCGAGCTGGCCGGAGCGGAGCATGCGCGCAAGACCCTCAAACGCCACGGCATCCCGTAGAAATGGGTCGGATGAGGCTAGGCATCGCGGCAACGCGAGCGCGAAGGCGCGCCGCTCCTGCACGCTGGCGATCGCCCAGCCGGCCTCACGCAGAGCTTCCAGCCGTGCGCGGTCATACCCCGCAGGCGGGCAGTCCTGTGGCTCGGCGAACGCGCTGGCGCAGGCCGCGAGCAAGGCTGTTAGGAGCAAGGCAAGCCGCCGCATTGGTGCAGCGTAGCCGCCGATCATCTCTCAGAATACTGAAAAAGCGCCGAACTCAGCGCGCTTAGAACCCGCTCGCCAATTTGCGTTTGCGTTCGACGCTGCTGGGGATACGCAAGCTTTCGCGATATTTTGCGACCGTTCGGCGGGCGATATCGATGCCTTGGCCGCGGAGGATTTCAACGATCCGGTCGTCCGAGAGGATGTCTGCCGGGGTTTCTTGCTCGACCAGGCCCTTGATCTGGTGGCGCACGGCTTCGGCGGAGTGCGCCTCGCCGCCATCGGCGGAATTGATCGAGGCGGTGAAGAAATATTTCAGCTCAAACACGCCGCGTGCGCAGGAGATGTATTTGTTCGACGTGACGCGTGAGACGGTGCTCTCGTGCATGTCGATCGCGGCGGCGACGGTCTTGAGGTTCAGCGGCTTCAAATGCGCCACGCCATAGGCGAAGAAGCCATCCTGCACGCGCACGATTTCGCGCGCGACTTTGAGAATGGTGCGGGCGCGCTGATCGAGGCTTTTCACCAGCCATGACGCGTTCGCGGCGCATTCTTGCAGGAATTGCTTATCTTCCTCGCGTTTGGCGGTTTTTGACACAGTCGCGTAATAGCGCTGATTCATTAGCACGCGCGGCATGGTATCGCTGTTGAGCTCGACCATCCATGTGCCGTCGGGCGCTTGCTTGACATAGACATCGGGCGCCACGGTTTGCGCCGGCGCACCGCCGAACGCCGCCCCCGGCTTGGGCGTCAGCGCGCGGATTTCGCTGATCATCTCCGCCAGATCTTCGCGATCGACGCCGCAGATCGTCTGCAGGCGCTCCGTATGGCCCTTGGCCAGCAGATCGAGATGAGCGAGCAGCTTTTCCATCGCCGGATCAAAGCGATCGCGCTCTTTCAGCTGCAGCGCTAGGCATTCGGGAATGTCGCGCGCCATCACGCCGGTGGGCTCAAAGCCCTGCATGATTTCCAGCACGCGCACCACCAGCGGATAAGGCGCGCCGATTCGGCCGGCCAGTTCGATCAGATCGGCGCGCATATAGCCCCAATCGTCGACGGCATCGATAAGCACGCCGCCGATCATGCGCTCCATCGGCGAGAGGCCGGCTTGAGTGAGCTGTGCGTCAAGGTGTTCGGCCAGGCTGATGTCTTGCGTCAGCGTTTCTTCCAGGCCGGGGAGGTCGTCGAAGCTCTTGCCTGAGGAGGCCTTCGACCAATCCGTCAGCGGCGCCGCGCCGGCTTCGGCCAGTTCGCCCGCGCTGAGATCAGGGGCGATATCGGCGACGCTGATATCGAGGGCGGCCTCCGCCGGGGCCATGCCGCTCTCGAACTCTAGGGCCTGCGCGTCGCCGCCATCATCGTTCTTCTTGGCTTCCGCTTGCGTCTCGTCGCGCTCTAGCAGCGGATTGCGTTCGAGTTCGGATTCCACGAACTCGGTGAGCTCGATGTTGGAGAGCTGCAGCAGCTTGATTGCCTGCTGCAGCTGCGGCGTCATCACCAGGGCCTGGCCCTGGCGCAGCTCTAAGCGGGGGGTCATCGCCATGGGCGGCCCCGCTCTAATGGTAATCTTTGCCGAGATACCTTTCGCGAACGACCGCCGAAGACATCACCTCTTGAGGGGAGCCTTCGAACATCACTTCGCCGTCGAACATGATCGAAGCACGATCCACGATCTGCAGCGTCTCGCGCACATTGTGGTCGGTGATCAGAATGCCGAGGCCGCGGTTCTTCAAGAACAGCACGAGCTCCCGGATGTCGTTGATGGCAAGCGGATCGATACCAGCGAAAGGCTCGTCGAGCAGCATGAAGGACGGCCGCGTCGCCAGAGCCCGCGCAATTTCGACCCGCCGCCGCTCACCGCCGGAAAGGGCGGTGGCAGGGGCGTCTTTAAGGTGATCGACGCGCAGTTCGGCGAGCAGGCCATCGACGATGTCGCGCCGCTTCGAGCGGTTACGCTCGTGCAGCTCGACCACCGACATGACGTTCTGTTCGACGGTCAAACCACGGAAGATCGACGGCTCCTGCGGGAGATACCCCACGCCAAGCCGCGCCCGCTGGTACATGGGCAGTGTTGTGACGTCTTGGCCGTCCAACAAGATTTGCCCCTGGTCCACGCGTACGAGCCCCGTGATCATATAGAAGCAGGTGGTTTTGCCTGCTCCGTTGGGGCCCAACAGACCGACGACCTCACCGCGATCGACAGTCAAGGAGACATCCTTGACCACGCGGCGGCCGCGATAGGATTTGCCTAGCTTAACCGCGCTCAGCCCGCCTAAGGCGGTCTGGGCAGTGGCCGTACGGCTTGCAGCGCCCTCAGGGCTCATATCCACCTGCCGCGGCTAAGATTTCGTGAAGTTTGGGTCAACGGAGGCTCTATCGGCCCTGTTGCTGGGCGGGTTGGCCCTGGTTTTCGCTGGGCACGAACACGCCGCGCACGCGCTGGCCCGGCTGCGGCCGGATGGTTGTCCGGCGGGTGCCGATCTGGAGCACCAGCGTTTCGCCGCGAATGACGTTCTCCTCGGACGCCACCACGACGTTGCCGGTGAAGGTCACGCTATCGTTGGCGACCTCATAGACGGCGCGGTTGCCGCGCGCTGATTGGGCCGGACGGACATAATAGACCTCCCCCTCGGCAATCATGCGCTCGATATCGCCTGAGCCGAGGCCGGGCTGGTTGTCCCCAGGAGTTTGAGCGACGCCAGCACCGCTGGACTGGCTGAAGAAGAGGGTGATGCGATCAGCCCGCAGGCGGGCGTCATTCTGGACGATATCGACGTCGCCGATCAGCACCAGGCGGCGTTCGGCGTCGAAATACTCCAGGTTATCGGCTGAATACGAAACCGGCCCCCCGCCTTCACTGAGTTGGGCCATGGCGGGAGCGGCACAAAGGGCCGCGGCCAGGAATGCGCCGGCGGCGAGGATGGACCTCATGGACTTGCCTCTCCCTGTTGTTGGCGGTCCGGGATTTGGCCGCGCACGTTGCCGCGCAGAACCAGGGCGCGGTCGCTCTCGCGTAATTCATAGGCGTCGGCCTGGAGCACGCCAAGAGGCCCCGCGCCCGTGACCCCGCCGCGGCCCTGGAGCGTCCCTTGCTCCAGATCCACCGCCATGTTGGGGGTGGTGAAGCGGTTGCCGCCACTATCGGCGAACATGACTTCCCCCTGGAAAATCAGTGTGCCGGCGGCTTCGTCATAAGTCCCACGCGGGGCCAGCATGATCGTGCCGGCCTGGGTCCGATAAACGGGCGCGATCAGCTCGATGGGCTGATTTTCGCCTCGCGGCCGCTCAGCGAACTCCGCGGAAAGCTGGTAGGGCCCGCCACGGTCGGTCCGGCCAATAAATCTGGGGTTGATCATCCGGAGCGGCTCGGCGGCGGCGTACTGGCCCATGGCGAAGCCGCCTTCGATCGCGTGCGCGGCCATGAACACGAAAACGGAGGCGAAGGACGCCCCAGCGCACGCGACGAAGATACGCCGCAACGCCGCGATGAGACGCGAGCGCTGCCGCGCCGCCTTAAGCGAGTGCGCGCGCCGCGGCTCCCAGACAAAGTCTGCGGTGTGGGCGTGGGCGGTCATCGCCCCGGCTTTTGGCCCGCCTCCGGGGCGGAAGCAAGGCGGCTTGCGCTAGCGCTGCCGCGGGCGGCGCTGCGCGATCCACGCTTCGGCTGCCGGCATGTGCTGGGCGATAGTCTGCGCGCGCAGGCGGATGGCGGCGGCGGCCGCCGCCACTGTGGGGCGCGCGCCTTCGGGGAAATTGGCCGCGTAAGCCTCCAGCTCATCGGCGATGGCGGGATCGGCGCTTAGCTCGGCCAGGTTCGGGGGATATTCCAGCCGTTGCAGCGGGTCGAGCAGGGTCTCCACGGCGGGGCGATGCGAGACCAGGAAGTCCCACGCCATGCGTGGGTGATTGCCGCCGATGGCCGTGATCACCTGGATGCGAATCTGTCGGGGAATGTCTTCGCCGAGCGTGAGTTCGAGCGTGCGCCGCGCCAGGGCTGGATCGCGGGTTGAAGCCAGGCGCAACCAAGCGCGGCGCTGTTCAACGAAATCATCGGCGCCGCGGGCCTGCGCAAGCAGGGTGTCGTAGATCGCAGCATCCGCACGCGCCGCATAGACGCCGAGCACGGCGCTGCGGATCGGACCGGGCAAGTCGTTCTGCTCGACGCGCCGCCGCGCTTCAGCGATGACGGGCTCTTCGCCAAGCGCGCCCAAAGCCGCGATCAGACTAGCGCGCGCGATCGAGTCATTTGCGCTTTCGCCCGCCCGCGCATCCCAACCAATGCGCTGGAAGAAGGGACGCAAGGTGGCGATGGCGTGCGCACGCACCGCCGTTTCGCTGGGCCGTCCAGCAGCATAGCCGACCAGGGCCGACATATCGGCGATAGTATCCTGAATGATGACGCCATCGGCATCGGCCGGGATGGCGGCGGCGAGCTCGAGATAAGCTGAAAATGGCGCATCGCCGCTGCGGCCAAATTCCCAATAATCCAAGAGCAGGCCGAGCTGATCCTCTGCGGCGAGACTTGGGAAATTCCGCGTCAGTGCGGTGAAATTGGTGCGGTCGTAAAGCACGCGGAAGAAGCCGGATTGGCCGGCGTTGACGATGTAGGGGCCACACGCAGGACCGACGTCGAGTGCAGATTGGGCCTGCGCGGGCAGAACGCCGCGCACCGCCCCGCCGTTGAGTCGCCGGGCTACAACTGGAATCTCCCAGAGTTCGTCCGTGCGCGAAGCCTGGTCCATGGCGAAGCGCCGCTGGGCGATGGAGAGCTGCGTTGAGCGTACGCGCCCCTGGCACTCGGCCCCGGTCACGGTTAGCAGCGGATAGCCAGGCTGCGCCGTAAAATTGCGTGCGATCTCCAACACCGGCTGCCCCGACGCCGCCTGCACGGCGCGCCAGAGATCTTCAGTTTGCGCGTTGCCGTACACATGAGCCGAGAGATAGTCGCGCACGCCGCGGCGGAAATCGTCTTCGCCAATATAGGCTTCAAGCATGCGAATGACGGCGAGCCCTTTTTCATAGGTGATGGTGTCGAAGGCCAGGTTGGCCTCGTCGATAGTGTTGACGGTTTGCACTACTGGGTGGGTGCCTTCGCGCGCGTCCAGCGCCATGGCCGTCGTCGTGCCGCCGGCCTGTTGCGCCAGCCACGGGCGCCAGTCGGGATGGGTGGCTTCCATCGCCTTCGCGGCCATCCAGGAGGCGAAGCCTTCATTGAGCCAAAGATCGTCCCACCACGCCATGGTGACGAGATTGCCAAACCATTGGTGCGCAACTTCGTGCGCAACAAACTCGAACACAGTGCGCCGATCAGCTTCACTCGAATTAGCATCGAGCAGGAGGTATTGGTCAAAATAGAGAATGGCGCCCCAGTTCTCCATTGCACCAAAGCCGCCCGCGCCGGGCACGCCGATCATGTCGAGCTTTGGCAGGGGATAGGGAATGCCGAAATACTCGGTGAAATACCGCAGCGATTCCGCGCCGGCCTGCAGCGCATAGCGCGCGCGTTCGCCTTGACCGCGCCGCACAATGACACCCAAATCGACCCCATCCACCTCCATCGAAACGCGCTCGAAATCACCAAGCCCGAGAAACAACAGGTAGGAAGGCATGGAGGGCGTGTCGGCGAATGTTGTGCGGGTGCGGTTGCCGGAAAGGGGCGCGGTGCGCAGCGCCGGCATGTTGGAAACTGGCATCTGATCGCTGGGGCCGGTCACGGTCAGGGAGAAGATGGCGCGGCGGTCCGGCTGGTCCCACATCGGCGCGAAGCGGCGGGCGTCGCCCGGCTGAAACTGTGTCGCCAGGGCGCGGCGTTCCCGGCCATCGGCGGTGTAGGAAACGCGGAACAGGCCGTAGGCCTCATCATAGATGCGGCCGGAATAGACAAAATGGAGCGTATGGCGCCCTGAGGCAATCGGGCGGCGGGGCGTTAGAGTGATTGTCTGGGCGGCTTCGTCCACGCGGACTGCGGCGGCTACGCCATCAATGCTCGCTCGCGCAATCGTGAGATCAAGCGCGTTCAGCGTGACAGCTTCAAGCGGCGTGGCGGTTTCGATGCTGATGCGCGCTTCGCCCGAGAACACGCCCGCGTCGGCGTCGGGCGTGATGGCGATTTCGTAGCGCAAGGGCGTCGGTTCGCCCTCTAACCATTGCCGTTGCGCGCTGGCGCCCGGCGCGGCGACGATGAGCGCAAACAGCGCGATCAGAAATACGGCCGGCCGGAACAGTTGCATAAAATCCCCCGCTTGCGCGTGGGGCCCTAAGCAAAGCGCGCCCTTAATGCAACCGCAGTTGCGGCCAGCTGCCTCTGCGGTGCGTCGGGCGGCCTAGCGAACCGGCGGCGGGCGCGTAGTTTCAGTCTGCCGGCTGATGCTCGGCGTCTCGCGCAGGATACGCGGATCAATGCTCATATCCCGTGGTGGCTGCGGGACGGGCAGCGGCGGGAGCACGATGTCCACTCGATCCGGCGTGTATTGGCCTTGCGCTGGCAGCGCCGTGCCCCGCAGCTGGGCCGACCATGCCGCTATTTCCTGCCGGCGCGCCGCATCGTGAAATTGCTGCACGAGCGCCGAGGCGGAACGGCTCTGGCGCCCGTCATAATAGGCGTAACCGGATTGGCGCGGATCGCGCGGCGCCATCACCTCGATGATGTAGCGCACATTGGACGATTGCGTGAGCGTGGCGGCGAGGCGGCGGGCGTAAGCCGCGTCATTCTCGCTACGCGCGTGAAGCACCACGGTGCCCACGGGCGGGGGCGGCGTGAACAGATCCGTGATGATCTGCCCGAGCACGCTTTCGGCAGATGGATTCTGTGAGTTGGTCCCTGGCGACGGAGCGGATGTTGCATCGGTTTCTAAGGGCGTCTGCGGGCGCGATGAATCCGGCGTCACAGCCGGCTCAGGCCCGTCCGCTGGCTCGCTTTCCGGCGTGACCACCTCGGCGCGCGGGCTGATCTGCCCGGGGTACGCTGCGTCCGAAGGCGCGGGCGTGGTGGGCTGCACCGTTGTAACTGGCCCAGGCACCACGGCGCCAGTGTTTGCGATTGTCTGCTCAAGCTGAATAACGCGCTCGCGCAGACGTTCGCGTTCGCGGATGAGATCGTTGGTGACCGCGAGCGTCCAACCCGCCAAGCCGACAGCAGCGATTGAAATGAAAAGCTGCGCGACCAAAACTTGGCGCGTGCCGCCGACAAAGGCGCCGAGCAAGGACCGAGCCATTGCGTTAACCTCCGGCTCTGTTGATTGCGAACAAGCGGTGCGCGCTCAGCGCGGCGCATGCGCCGGCGACGCCAACCATGCCAGTCAGCGCCACCTGCAATTGTTCCGGGGCCATCACGCCATTATAGGTGGCTGACACCGCGCCGGCGTAGGCGGCGAGCGTCGCTGTGCTGGCGGCGGTGAGCAGTTTTGTCGAGCCAGCCGCAGCCGGCGTCGCAAGCGGGCCGGGCGCACGCGCGTTGCGCAAAGGGGGAGGCGCGCCGCCGCCGCGCATGATGGCGGCGATCTGCGCTTCCAGCTGGCCCCACTCGCCGCGATCGCTTGTCATGTCGGCGGCCTGCAGCGCATCGAACGGCAGCGGCAGCTGCACGGTGTCGAGCCGGAACTGCAGAAACTTGCGCGCATCAAGCGCACGGGAAGATTCCGCGTAAACCCAGGTTGAATTGCGGGCGTTGTGGCTCCAAGCTGTCAGCACGCAACGTGCTGCGTCCAGCTGGCGCTCAATCTCATCGACGAACACTTGGCCCGCGCGAAGGTGCTTATCCCACCACGTCGTGTACCCAAGCGAGCCCAGGCGATCAACGATCGGGCGAACGCGATCATGATCAAGCCGCGAATAGGAGATGAAAACGTCAGCCAAGCGTGTCCCCCTCCCACAACCATTGCTAACTTAGCCCGCCCCTTTACGGCGCGCGAGTAGAAAAAGAGCGCGCAAGGCTAGGCGAGGCGTCTCCGGGCCACATATCTGATCCCGTGATGAAAAAAGCTGAGGACAACAACCGCATGCGCAATGTGCTGTTCGCCACCCTTCTGGGCATCGCCGCATGCACCGGCGCCGAAAGCCACGGCCAGCCTGGGGGCGCAGTGACCCAAGGCGCGCCAAACGCGAATTTCACGCCGGCGTTCGCCGGGCAGACGCGCGCGCCGGAGCGCCCGAGCGGCGTGACATTGCAGCGTGAGGTGCTGGCGTCCGGCCTGACGCGGCCTTGGGCGATCGCGTTTCTGCCTGACGGGCGGGCGCTTGTTACGGAGCGCCCTGGGCGCTTGCGCGTGGTCAGCGCAGAGGGGGTGGTGTCGCCGCCGGTGGCGGGGCTCCCAAGTGTTGATGCGCGCGGGCAGGGCGGTTTGCTCGACATCGCACTCAGTCCCACTTTTGCGCAGGACCGCCTGATCTATTGGAGTTACGCCGAACCCCGTGGCGGCGAAACCAACGCGACAAGCGTTGCGCGCGGCCGGCTTAGCGAAGACGGCTCGCGCGTGGAGGGCGTGCAAGTGATTTTCCGGCAGCGACCGGCATGGCGCTCGACCGGGCATTTCGGTTCGCGGCTGGTGTTCGATCCTGAGGGCAGGTTGTACATAACGTTGGGCGATCGGCAGCAGACGGATTCGCGCGAGCGCGCACAAGATCTATCCAGCCACATTGGCAAGGTCATCCGCATCAACGCCGATGGCGGCGTGCCGGACGATAATCCATTCGTGAATCGCGAGGATGCGCAGCCTGAAATCTGGTCTTACGGGCACCGCAACGTGCAAAGCGCCGACATTCACCCGCAAACCGGCGCGCTTTGGACCGCGGAGCATGGCCCGCGCGGGGGCGATGAACTCAACCTTACGCAAGCGGGGCTGAATTACGGATGGCCTGTGATCTCCTACGGGCTGGAGTATAGCCGCGCGCCGGTGAACGAAGGCATTGCCGTGCGCGAAGGCATGGAGCAGCCAAATTATTATTGGGATCCCGTCATTGCGCCGGGCGGCATGGTCTTTTACCGCGGCGACCTGTTTCCCTGGCGCGGCGATCTGCTGATTTCCGGCCTTAACACACGCGCGCTAGTGCGCCTTGTTTTGGAAGGCGAGCGGGTGGTGGGCGAGGAGCGGTTTGATATCGGGGCGCGGGTGCGCGATGTGGCCCAGAGCGCGGATGGCGCGCTCTGGGTCGTCACGGATGATGAGAACGGCGCAGTGCTGCGGCTGACGCCGCAACACTGACGCGCTTATTCGCCTTCGCCTGACGCTGTTCGCAGGGCTTCAATGCGCCCCGCCAAGGCGGCATCTGTTTGCGCGCGTGTGGCGATGGCGTTGTAGGCAGCCGCATCCAGCCCGTTTTGATCCAGAATGGCGCGTATCCGGGTTGCGGCTTGCGCGCGGGCTTCTGGGGTGGCCCCGGCGATGGTGCGATTGATGGGGTCGATTTCCTCCGCCGCACGCACGAACGCGCGCAGCTGTGTATCGGAATACGCGCCCGGCGCGGCCGCAGCGATGCGCGTCGCAAGGGCCTGATCCGTTTGCGCCGCTGCGGCGATGGCGTTGTAGGTCGACGCGTCGATGTTGTTACGCTGCAAGGCGGCTGCGATTTGCGTGCGCGATTGCGCTTGCTGCTCTGGCGTCTGGCTGGCGATGGCGCGGCTGATCGGATCGATCTCGGCGCTGGCGGCGGAAAACGCGGTGAGTTGCGCGTCCGTGAATGCGCCCGGAGTGGCGGCCTGCGGCTCAGGCGCCGCCGGGGCGCCGGTCGTGACGCTGCCGGTCTGCGCGCTAAGAGACTGCGCTGCGCTCTCCGTCGCGCCGCCGGTTTGCGCGCATGCGCCAAGTGCGACGACCGCTACTGCAGCCAACCATGAAATTCGTGTCATGCAATTCTCCTTGGAGCGCCCCGCTATGCGGACGCTTCAAGAGAGCGATGGTTCCGGTCCGTGCTGCGATTGGCGCTATAGGTTCCGCGCCGCGATGAGCAGCCGGTCCAGCAAAGCGTTGAGATCGGCGCGCTCGCGGACGGTAAGTGCGGAAAGAAGGCGCTGCTCGCTCTCCAGCGCCATCGGGGCGATGCGGGCGTGCACGCTTTCGCCCTCGCGCGTAAGCGTGAGCCTTTGGCGGCGGGCATCGCGCGCGTCCGCCTGGGCGGCTACGCGCTTCGCGGCAACGAGCCGAGCCACCGCGCGCGACACCGCAACCTTATCCATCTCCGTCGCTTCGGCGACCTCTGTTGCGGTCAAGCCCGGGCGCCGGCCCAGAACAGCGATCACGCGCCATTCCGGAATGCTGAGAGCGAACGCTTTGGCGTAGCGCGCGGCAATCGCGCCGGAAACACGGTTCGACAGAACGGAAAGCCGGTAGGGGAGAAAATCCTCCAGCACCAGCAGTTCGGCCGGGCCCGGCTTTCGTTTCACGCTTGCCATTGGTTGCAGATGAAACTAAATCCAGGACAAAAGCAAGCGATCGAGGAAACGCCAATGGCCGATCTGTTCGAGAATCCGATTGGGACCGATGGGTTCGAGTTTGTCGAATTCACCTCGCCCGAACCAGAAAAGCTTGCCGCGTATTTCGAACAGATCGGCTTCACCGCCGTCGCACGGCATCGTTCCAAGAATGTCCTTCGCTACAAGCAAAACGACATCAACTTCATCCTCAACCTGGAACCCTCAGGCCAGGCTGCTGAGTTTCGCGCCGCGCACGGGCCTTCCGCCAACGCGATGGCCTTTCGCGTGCGTGACGCAAAGCACGCCTTCGAAGAGGCCGTGAGGCGCGGCGCCGAGCCGGTTGAAGGCAAGGTTGGGCCGATGGAACTCAACATTCCGGCGATCAAGGGCATCGGCGGCGCTTACATTTATCTTGTCGATCGCTACGGTGCGGAGACGATCTACGACATCGACTTCAAGCCGATCGAAGGCGCCGATGAGTCGAAGAACGCCATCGGGCTCACTTATTTGGATCACCTGACGCACAACGTGTTCCGCGGCAACATGAAGACATGGGCCGATTATTACGAGCGCATCTTCAATTTCCGCGAAATTCGCTACTTTGACATCGAAGGCAAAGTCACTGGCCTGTTCTCGAAGGCGATGACGAGTCCTGATGGCAAGATCCGCATCCCGCTCAATGAATCGAAGGGCGAAGAAGGGAAAGTTGACCAGATCGAGGAATATCTCCAGCGCTACAAAGGCGAGGGCATCCAGCACCTCGCCTTCGGCACGGACAATCTCTACGACGTAGTCGATCGCCTGCGTGCGCGCGGTGTTGAGCTGCAAGATACCATCGAGACGTATTTCGATCTGATCGATAAGCGCCTGCCAGGCCATGGCGAGCCGGTGGAAGAGCTGCGTAAGCGCCGCATCCTGATTGATGGCGCGCCGAGCGAGGGCCAAGGTCTCCTGCTGCAGATATTCGGCAAGGACGCCGTTGGGCCGATTTTCTTCGAGTTCATCCAGCGCAAAGGCAACGAAGGATTCGGCGAAGGCAATTTCAAAGCCCTCTTCGAGAGCATCGAGCTTGATCAGATCCGCCGTGGCGTGTTGAAGGCGGGCTGATGCGCGCCGCCGCACTTGTGCTCGCTTTGTTTGCGCTGACGGCATGCGCGAGCGCGCCCGAGCCTGCACCGCGCTGGTCGATCGTCGTCCATGGCGGCGCGGGCGTGATTGAGCGTGCGAACCTTTCGCCCGAGTTGGAGGCGGAGTACCGCGCGGCCATGCGCCAAGCACTCTCCATTGGCGGTGATATTCTTGACGGCGGCGGCAGTGCGCTCGATGCGGTTGAGGCCACCGTCGTCTATCTGGAGGACCACCCGCTGTTTAACGCGGGCCGCGGCGCGGTGTTTAGCGCCGAGGGGCGCAACGAGCTCGATGCGTCGATCA
>JAEUMU010000061.1 GCA_016791325.1 Hyphomonadaceae bacterium | reverse complement strand
CTCGCGCAGCTTCCGTATGGCGCCGGCGACGCGCGACGGCGTGCCGACCTCCGGTGGGCGCGTGCGCGTGCCGATCCGGTTCCAGCTGCAATAAAACGGTTCAGGGCGCGGGGCTGCATTTTGCGGCCCCGCGCTTTGGCTGTTAGGCTGGGATGTTACGTAATTTGGCCGCGTTTTGCTTCCACAGCGCGGTCAGCGAGGGTTTGCTTCATGGCGCTCGAGCCGGGCGCTTCGACGAGCAGGAGTGAACGATGAAGGTGATTGTTGGCGCTGCTCTCGCGGCGGTGTTGTTGGCGACGCCCGCGCTTGCACAGCAAAGCGGCTCGGATGCATTGCCGCCGCCGGCGGCTACGCAGTGCGGCGCGATGCCGGAAACACCACAACTGCCGGATGGCGCGAACGCCAACCGTGCGGCCATGGTGCAGGCGAATGAGCGGTTCACCGCTTGGGTGACCGCATCGCAGACGTATCTGGAGTGCGTGCGCCACGAAGCGGACGCCGCCGCCGCGACCTATCAGGCGCGCCGGGACGAATACAACACCAAGCGCGACACGCTGCGGACGGCCGTTGATTCCTGGACCGCTGAAACCGCGGAATTCAATTCGCGCACCACCCAAGGCCCGAGCCGCACGCGCTAAAGGCGGTCTTCGCTGGCGTGTTGGGGCGCATAGCGCCAGAGCGGCGTCAGCAGGGCGAGTAACACGGCGGCGGCGCCCAGCCCGATGCTCGGGATGAGCGCCGCCGTTCGCGGCCCCCATTCGCTGGCCGCGAAGCCGACCAAGGCGGATCCGATCGGCGCTCCGCCCATAAATCCCATCGAATAGACGGCGAGAACGCGGCCCAGATATTGAGGGCTGGCTGAGCTCTGCACGATGGTGCGGCTCATCGAGATGGCGACGCCCGCGGCAAGCCCCCACAGCGATACAATCACCGCAAAGGTGAGAAACGACTTGTCGAACGCGAAGCTCAGCAACGCGGCGGCGCTGATCATGTGCGAACACACCAGCGCCCGGCCCGGATGCTTCAGCGGCTTCACGCGGCTCAAAACGACGGCGGAGATAAATGACGCGCCCCAGAAACAGGCGAACAGCGCACCCAGCATGTTGGCCTGCGCGCGCGCATCGCCGCCATACGCATCGCGGATGATCAGCGGAAATAGAACCTGGAACGAGCCGATCATGAACACGCCGACATACGCCGCTGATATCAGCATCGGCGACATGATCGGGTTACTGAAGGAGTGGGCCAGCCCATCGCGCATGTCGCGGAAGGCCGCGGCGATGGTGCGTTCGTGCCCGGTAGGTTTGGGCGCGCGCAGCAGCAGCGCCAGGCAAGCGCCGGCGAGTAGCACGAGCGCCTGGCCGGCAATGTAGGGCGCCGGGTTTGCGCCGGCGAACCGCGCCACCAGGATGCCAGCGATCTGCGCGCCGATCTGCACCGCGGTCGTGGTGGCGGCGGCGGTTGCGAGGGAGGTGTTCCGTCCCACTTGGGCCTCGCGCGCGACCACGCCATTTAGTGCGGCGTCGCGCACGGGCATCAGGAAAGCGGCGCACGCGCCGACCAGCATCGCGTAGGCGATCAGCAACGAGTAGGTGAGCCAGCCCGCGGCGACGAGAATGCATAGGCAGGCCGAAGCGACCGCGAATATGAGTTGCAATTGCGCGATGGTGGGGCCGGCGCGGGCGCGCTCGGCCAGGAGGCCGCCAAAAAGCAAGAAGCAAAACATCGGGGCCGAAAGCGCCGACTGTGCGAGGCCGACGCCCGCTGGCGTCGCTTGCAGCAGAAACGCCACCAGCGACGGGAACAGCACGAACTGCATCCCGAACGCGAAAAAGTAGAGCCCGACGATGGTATAATAGAGCAGCAGCTCTGAAACCCCGCCGGGGCGCCCATTTTGTCCCTGGCCGCCGCCCACATCCATGGACTTGGACTTAGTGCTGGGCCAGCCGCCCCGTCCAGTTTTTGTTGACGCTCAATTAACGCTGAAATGGTGACGTCGCTGCGGCAATGTCACTGATGAGTCCGACGCGGCCTGAGCCGAGCGAGCCCGCGCCCCTGGAGCTCAGCGAGGCGCATGCGCCGCTCGCGCGCACGGCGATGATCCAGCGCCTTTGCGATATCGTGACATGGCCAGAAAGCCGAATTCCCTCGCATGAGCGTCAATTGGCGGCCGACATCCTCGTCGGCCTGCTGCGCACGGCGAGTCTGGAGTTGCGCCTTCGTTGCGCCGCCGGATTGGTGCGGGTGCGGGATGCGCCAAAGCCGCTGCTGCGGTATTTGGCTCGGGACGAAATTCAGGTTGCAGCGCCGCTCCTGGAAGGGGGGGTCGGTTTCGACGATTCCGATCTGATCGCGACGGTTCGCAGCGGCGTGGCCGCGCACTGGCAGGCGATCGCGCGCCGGCGCACGCTCAGCCAGCCCCTTACCGATGCACTGATGCACACTGGAGATGTGGCGGCGATTGAAGCGGTGCTGCGCAATCAGGGCGCGCAAATGTCGAGCGCCGGGTTGGATTTGGCGGTCTCGCGTTCGCGCCAGGCGCCGGCGCTGGCGACCGCCATTGTTGCGCGGCCGGAATTACGTCCGACGCAGGCGCTGGTCATGTTTTGGTGGGTCGGCTTTGAGACGCGGGTGCAGATTTTGCGCCGCTTCGCCGTCGATCGCACTGTGTTGCTGCAGGAAATGGCTGATGTTTTTGCGCTGGCGGCCAAGGAGGGCTGGTCAGACGCGGACACGCGCAAGACGCTGCAGGTGATCGAACGCCGCCAGCGCAATCGCGCCGCCGCCGCGCGCAGCCCGCACGGATCGCTTGAAGGTGCGCTGATGGCTGCTGAGCACGGGCTCGATCGCGCATTGATCGGTGAGATTGCGCACTTGGCGGGTATTAAGCCGACCACCGCAGCGCAAATTTTCAGCGACGCCGGCGGCGAAGCCATCGGCGTGTTTTGCAAGGCGACTGGCCTGAAACGCGCATCGCTGATCGGCCTGTGGAGAGCACTGCGCCGGCCGGCCGGCGATCCGGATTCGACCAACAACGCGCTGGGGCGCACGATTTACGTGTTTGACACTTTGGCGACAGCCAAGGCGCAAACCGTGTTGCGCTACTGGAACTGGTCCTTCACGGCGGACGCTGCTGGAATCGAGCGTCTGCGATTCGAGGACGGCGAAGGAGAGCTGCCGATCGCGCGGCGCAATGCAGCGCTGTTGTT
>JAEUMU010000055.1 GCA_016791325.1 Hyphomonadaceae bacterium | reverse complement strand
GATCGAGCGCGAACGGGGCGCTCTCGCGCACGACCCTCGCATAATAGGCCGTGCGCTCATAGCCGGTGGCCGCGTTCATCACGCCGCCGACATTCTCGATCGCTTCGGCGAACTGGCGCGCATCGCGGCTGCCGGCGCCTTTGAAGGCCATGTGCTCGAACAAGTGCGCAATGCCGTTGTGTTCGACCGGCTCCCACCGCGCGCCGACGCGCAGCCATACGCCAAGCGCCGCCGTGCCCAGGCCCGGCATGGGATCGAGCGCCACACGCACGCCGTTCGGCAGGCGGACGAGTTCTAGCTCCACGCGCGGCTCCGGGCGCGGATATAGGCTTTCACCGCCTCGCCATCGGCGGGGAGCGGCGCGAGGCTTTCCGAGCGCGAAAACAGATCGGCGCATTTGGCCGGCAAAGGCGGGTGCACGCCGGTTATGCGCGCAACGGTTTCGGGAAACTTGGCTGGATGCGCGGTCGCCAACGACACCACCGGGCGCGCATCGAGCGGTGGGTCCACGGTCCAGAGCGCCTCGAGCGCCACCGCCGTATGCGGGCACGCGACGTAGCCGACATCGCCATAGACGGCTTGCATGGCCTTTTCGGTATCGGCGTCGCTCACGGAGACGGCGTCGAAATCTTCGCGCAGGCGCGCTAGCGCTGCGGGCGGGATTTCAAACCCTCCAGATTGCGCGAAGCCCGCATAGAGCGCACGCAAGGCCGCGTCGTCACGCCCCAGCGCCTCGAATAGGATGCGCTCGAAGTTTGACGCAACTTGTATGTCCATGGCCGGGGAAAGCGTTGCCTGCGAGCGCGCGGCGCGCTCGTAACGACCGGTTTTTACGGCGCGGTACAAAATATCGTTGGCGTTCACAGCAAGCACGATTCGGCCAATCGGTGCGCCCATCTGCTTGGCCACCCAACCCGAATACGCATCGCCAAAATTGCCAGTGGGCACCACGAAGTTCACCGGCCCGTGCGCCGAAAGCGTGTTGGCGGCGACATGGTAATAAACCGACTGCGCAGCGATGCGCGCCCAGTTGATCGAATTGACGCCAGAAAGCTGCGCGCGCGCCGCAAAAGCCGCATCGGCGAACAGCGCTTTGACGATGGCCTGGCAGGCGTCGAAATCGCCGTCGATCTCCAGAGCGTGCACGTTGGCGGCGCCGCTTGTGGTCATAAAACGGCGCTGCACCTCCGAGACACGGCCCTTTGGCGTCAGCACGAAAAGATCGACACGCTCGCGACCTTTGAGCGCTTCAACCGCCGCACCGCCCGTATCACCGGAAGTGGCGCAGAGCACTGAAAGCCGCCGCCCTTGCTGCGCCAGGGCGTGATCGTAAAGCGGGCCGATCAGTTGCATGGCGATGTCCTTGAAGGACAGCGAGGGCCCATGAAAAAGTTCGAGCACCCATTCGCCGGGGCCAATCTGCACCAGCGGCGCAACATGCATGGGAAACGCCCGCGGCGCTGGCGGGTTTGGCAAGTAGGCGTCACTCGCCAAATGCGCGGCGGAGGCCCCTGCGCCGAATGCAGCCAGCACCTGCGAGGCGGTGAAGCTGAACGACATGCTGGCGACGTTGGCGCGTTCGGCGGTGTCCGCGAAGACGATCGGAAAGCTTTCCGGCGCGTAGAGGCCGCCATCGGGCGCCATCCCCGCCAATACGGCCTCAAAGAATGAAACGGACGGCGCCTGGCCGCGTGTGGAGAGATAGCGCATCAGGCCTCGGGCGGGCGGGGTGGACGCAAACTCAAGCGGCCCACGCTCACATGATACGCGAAATAAATGACGACGAGCACCAAGGCGAGGCCATACCACGTAATGGCGTAGCCCATATGGCGCGCCGGCGGCAGCGTATCGGCGCCCGGCGCCATCGCAAACGGATTGGTCACCGCCCGCCCATCCGCGCCCATATAGGCGCTGGCGATGTAATAATCGGCCACGTTCTCCAAGCCGGCGTTGCGCCCCATGGCCGATAGATCAACCGCGAACCAGAGGCGCTGCAGCGGACGTGGCGCGCGCGTCAGCGGGGCGGGCGGTTCGGGCCGGATCGACGCGCCGCTGATCGGCGCACCCAGACGCAGCGCCGGCGGCACACGAACCTCTGCCGGATCGGGCGCGCGCGCGCCTTCTATGAACTCGGAATCCACGAATACGACAGTGTCGCCGTACTGAACCGGCGCGAACACGCGCCACCCTTGCTGGTGCACGTCCTGGCGCACGCCGTAGACGAACTGCAGCCCCTCCGGCAGCGTCTGATAGTCCTCGATCGTCATTTCGGGCACGGGCTCATCGGCCAGGGCCGTCTTTTGCTCGTAGCGCTCCCACTGCCAGCGCCCAAACGACACCAGCACCGCCAACGCGACGATGGCGAAAATGGACATAAGCGGAAGCGGACGAAAACGGATCATTCGATGTCTTCAAACGTGGCTTCGCGCGCTTTGTGCTTCCACTGAAACGCAAATAGCAGCGCCTTGAACGGCGGCAACAGCGCCAAGCACAACCCAACCGCAGCGGCCATTGTGGCCGCAAGCGCCACCCATCCCGGAAGGTGCAGCCCGAACTGAAGGATGATCAGCAGCGGCGCCACAACCGCGCCCACCACCAGGATCACGAATACCGCAGGGCCATCGCCGGCGTCCGCGGCTTTGAAATCGGCGCCGCAAACGGCGCAGCGATCGGCAAAGCGCAGATAGCCCGCAAACACCGGCCCCTCCCCGCAACGCGGGCAGCGGCGCCGCAAACCCGCCGCCCAGGCGGAGGGCGGCGGCTTGCTCAATGGTCCTGCATCGTCAGGTAGGGCATCACGTAGACGAAGGTGAACAGGAACAACCACACAACATCGACGAAGTGCCAATACCAAGCAGCGGCTTCAAATCCGAAATGCTTTTGCGGTGTGAACTGCCCCATCAGCAGACGCAACAAGCACACCGCCAGGAAGATCGTGCCGATGATCACGTGCGCGCCATGGAAGCCCGTCGCCATGAAGAACGAGGCGCCATACACGGTGGCGCCGTGGTCCTGGCCTTCCGGATTGCCAAACGCGAAGCCCGCAAGCGGATACTCCACGCCGAACTGAACCCAGGTGAAGATCGCGCCGAGAAGCACGGTGAGAATAAGGCCCAGCCGCGCACCCTTACGATCGCCCTGCTGCAGCGCGTGGTGCGCCCAGGTTACGGTCGTGCCCGAGAGCAGCAGGATCAGCGTGTTGATCAGCGGCAGATGGAAGGGATCGAATGTCTCGACGTGCGGAGGCGGCCAGTGCGCCCAGGCTTCGGCGGTGGCCGCGTCCCACATCGGCACTTCCCAGGCGGCGCGGTGATAGTGGTAGATCGCCACCTCGAAGAACATCCAGAACCACGCCACGAAGAACATCACCTCCGAGGCGATGAACAAGATCATGCCGTAGCGCAGGCCGAGATCGACGACGGGCGTATGATCGCCGGCGCGGCTCTCCTTGATCACATCTCCCCACCAGCCAATGCAGGTGATGACGAGAATGCCCATGCCGACGAGGAAGAGCGTCCAGTGCCCGCGGCCGAAGAAGAAATCGTTCGCATTGTCAGAGAGCCCGCGCATCAGCACGACTGCGCCGACTGCGGCGACAAACGCGCCGACGGAAGCAACAAACGGCCATGGGCTTGGATTGACCAAGTGGTAGTCGTGTTTGACCTCGCCGTGCGCCATCTCAACCCTCTTTGCGCCCTGCCGGCCCTCGCGGCGCCGACGATTGAACCTTAGCCTGCCGTCTCCGCGGCGCGCGCCTGCTGGCGCTGCGAGCGGAAGAACGTGTACGAAAGCGTGATTGTGGTTATGTCCCGCGTCTCAAGATCGGAGACAAGCTCAGGATCCACGAAATAAACCACCGGCAGATCGGCCTCCTGGCCGGGCTGCAGCGTTTGATCGGTGAAGCAAAAGCATTCCAGTTTGGCGAAATACTGCCCCGCCGTGTGCGGCGTGACATTGAACGTCGCCATCGCCGTAACCGGCTGATCGGAAGTGTTGCGCACGCGATAGAAGGCGAGCCCCGTTTCGCCGATGCGCAACGTCTGCACACGCTGCTCGGGCGTGAACTCAACCGGAAGACCCGGCGCCACATTAGAATCGAAGCGCACATTCATGGTGCGATCGAGAACCTGACTTGGCGCGGCCTGGGCCGTCTGCGTAGTGCCGCCGAAGCCGGTTACGCGGCAGAACATCTCGTAAAGCGGCACGGCGGCGAAGGCCAAGCCGGTCATGCCCACCACGACGGCGATGGAAATGGCGGCGGTGACCGCCAAGCGGCGCTTGCTGGGCGCGCTCATAGCGGCCGCTCCAAAACGCCCGCCTGCAATTTGGCGAGCGTGATCGCAAACACCAAAAGCACGAAGGCGCCCACAGCCACCGCAATCCAGACATTGCGGCGCTTGCGGGCCTTCAGCTCCTCGGGGGTCATGATTGTGCTCATGCCCCGACAACCCGGTCGACCAGCAGCGCCCCGAACAGCACAAACAGGTAGAGAATTGAGAACGCGAACAAATCGCGCGCCGGCTTCGCCTGCGCCTTATCACCCTCGCCCGCGCGCGAACGCAGCAAACGCCAAGCCAGGAACACGAAGAACGCGCCGCCTGCGGCGGCGACAGCCCCATAGATCGCGCCGCCCAGGCCCGTCAGCACTGGCGCCAATCCAAGCGGCGCGAGCAGCAGCGAATAGACGAACACATGCACGCGAGTGGATTTGGCGCCGTGTGTCACGGGCAGCATCGGCACGCGCGCATCGGCATAATCCTTGTGCGACAGCAGCGACAGCGCCCAGAAATGCGGCGGCGTCCACATGAAGATGATCGCCACAAGCAACCAAGCGTCCAACGGCGCCGCCCCCGCCTTGGCCGCCCATGCGATCGCCGGCGGCAATGCGCCGGAAAGCCCGCCAATGACGATGTTCTGCGGCGTCGAGCGCTTCAGCCACATCGTATAGACAACGGCGTAGAAGAAGATCGTGAACGCCAGCAGGCCCGCCGCCAGCACGCCCGCCGCCAACTGCATGGTGACGACCGAAAGCGCCGACAGCGTAAGCCCGAGCATGAGCGCGTCGTCCCGCGAGACCCGCCCGGCGGGAATGGGCCGCGTGCGGGTGCGGCTCATCACGGTGTCGATATCGGCGTCGTACCACATGTTCAGCGCGCCAGAGGCGCCCGCCGCCACGGCGATCGCCAGCACCACGGCGAAGCCCAGCACCGGATCGCCGGCGCCGGGCGCGGCGATGTAGCCCACCAACGCCGTGAACACGACGAGGCTCATCACGCGCGGCTTCAGCAGCGCGAGGTAATCGCTCGCGCTTGCTGGCCGTTCTTGCGTGGCGCCAACGTCAACCAACGCGCCTACCTCAGTGATGCTTTTCCGGCTTGATCACCGGGAGTTCGCTGAACTGGTGGAAGGGCGGCGGGGAAGAAAGCGTCCATTCCAGCGTAGTGGCGCCTTCGCCCCAGGGATTATCGCCGGCTTTGCGCTTCACCACGAACATCTCAATCAGAGTGATCAGGAACACCAGCACGCCGACGGCGGTGATGACGTAGCCGATGGACGAGATGTGGTTCCAGTAGGTGAACGCCTCCGGATAGTCGATGTAGCGGCGCGGCATCCCCTGCAGCCCCAGGAAGTGCTGCGGGAAGAAGATGATGTTGACGCCGACGAACATGATCCAGAATTGCAGGCCAGCCAGGAAGCCGTTGTAGCGATAACCGCTCATCTTCGGGATCCAGTAGAAGAAGCCCGCAAAGATGGCGAACACCGCCCCGAGCGACAGCACGTAGTGGAAGTGCGCGACCACGTAATAGGTATCGTGCAGCACCGTATCGATGCCCGAATTGGCGAGCACGACGCCCGTAACCCCGCCCACCGTGAACAGGAAGATGAAGCCGATCGCCCAGAGCATCGGCACCTTAAAGTCCATCGAGCCGCCCCACATGGTGGCGATCCACGAAAAGATTTTGATGCCGGTAGGCACCGCGATCACCATCGTCGCGGCGATGAAGTAGGCTTCAAGATCGAGCCCCATGCCGACTGTGTACATGTGGTGCGCCCACACTACGAAGCCGATGAAGCCGATCGCCACCATGGCGTAAGCCATGCCTAGATAACCGAAAACCGGCTTGCGCGAGAACGTGGAGACGATCTGCGAGATCATGCCGAAGCCCGGCAGGATCAGAATGTAGACCTCCGGGTGGCCGAAGAACCAGAAGAGGTGCTGGTACATCACCGGGTCGCCGCCGCCGGCGGCCTGGAAGAACTGCGTGCCGAAATTGCGGTCCGTCAGCAGCATGGTGAGCGCGCCGGCCAGAACCGGAAGCGACAACACCAGCAGCCACACCGTCACCAGGATCGACCACACGAACAGCGGCATGCGGTGCAGCGTCATGCCCGGCGCGCGCATGTTGAAGATGGTGGTGATGAAGTTGATGGCGCCCAGAATTGAACTCGCGCCCGCAATGTGGAGCGAGAGGATCAGCAGATCCATCGATGGGCCGCCGTGGTGCTGCGGCGAGGTCGATAGCGGCGCGTAAAGCGTCCACCCGCCGCCGAAGCCGTGAAAATCTCCGTTCCCGGGCACCACCATCGACAACAGCGCGAGCGCGAACGAAGCCGGCAGCAGCCAGAACGAAATGTTGTTCATGCGCGGGAACGCCATATCCGGCGCCCCGATCATCAGCGGAACGAACCAATTGCCGAAGCCGCCGATCATTGCGGGCATGACCATGAAGAAGATCATGATCAGGCCGTGCATGGTGACGGCCACGTTGTAAGAGTGGTTTGAGTCCATGCCCAGCCACTGGGCCAACAGCGAGCCTTCCGTGAACACTTGCACGCCGGGCTCAGCCAACTCCCAGCGGATGAAGCCGGAAAGCGCCCCGCCAATCAGGCCGGCGATGATGGCGAATACAAGGTACATCGTGCCGATGTCCTTGTGGTTGGTGGAGAACACCCAGCGCTTCCAGTCGTAGAGGCTGGGGCGGTGATCAGCGGCGTGATCGTCTGCGTGAGCGGCTTCGTGCGTCATTGGATAGTCCTCAGCGCGTCGGCGTCGCGGCGGGCGCGGCGGATGGTTCGGGTGCAGGCGTCGGCGCGGGCGCGCCGGCGGCGGTCACGGTCCCGCCCTGGGCGGTGATCCATGCATCGAACTCCGCACGCGGGACCGCGTGAATTTCAATCGGCATGTAGGCGTGATTCACGCCGCACAGTTCCGAACATTGGCCATAGAACACGCCGGGCGTATCCACGTTGAACCACGTTTCGTTCATGCGCCCCTGGATGGCGTCTTCCTTTACGCCGAACGCCGGCACGGCGAACGAGTGGATCACATCGTTGGAGGTGACGATCACGCGCACCACGGTATCGACCGGAACCAGCAGGGGCTCTGTTGTCGCCAGCAGGTAGGGCCGGCCTTGGGCGCGCGCATCTTCTTCCGGCAGCATGTTGGCCGCGATCGAGACGCCCTGGTCGGGATATTCGAAGTTCCAGAACCAGGAATTGCCGACCACTTTGAGCGTGAGTTCGGCGTTCTGCGGAATGCGCTCTTGCTCATAAATGAGCGGGAACGAGCGCCACGCGATCGCCACCAGGATCAGCACCGGAACCACGGTCCAAACGACTTCCACGAACATATTGTGCGTGAACTTTCGCGGTGTCGGATTGGTGCGGCGATTGTAGCGGATCATCACCCACAACAGCAGCGCCAGCACGAACACCGAGATGATCACGATGATCGGCAGCAGGAAATTGTGGAAGGAATGAATGTCGCGCATCACCTGCGTCGCCGCAGGCTGAAGATCGATCCCTCGCGGCGTCGGCGCGCCAACGGCGGCCCAGGCTGAGCCACTCAATACGCTTGCCGCCGCAGCGGCGCCCGCGATCAATGCCCCTCGCGTCACGCAATCGCCTCCTTCCAGACTCAGCAGCGGTATGGCGCGGCAAATCCAGCCCGCCTATAGTCGACCGGCGCGGCATTTCGACCGCGCCTAGCCGTTTTGTCATCTGATCTCATAGCCCGCGGGGGTGCTAGCATGAGCCGGCTCGGGCTTCCAAGGCGCTTTGCGGCGCTTGCTGCGGCTTCAGCGGCGGCGCTGTTGGCGCACGAGGCCGCCGCGCAGGCGGGCGCCGCCATCGGGCGGGACCGGGATACAAGTGCGCGCACCACGATCGGCACGCCGCTGGCGCAGGCGTGCAGCCAATCGGTCGCGGCCGGAGATTCCAGCGACGCCGCCCTCGCCACATGCGATCGCGCCTTCTCCGAAAGGTTGAACCGCGGCCTGATTATCGCCACCCACATCAATCGCGGCGCGCTACATTTGCGGCGCCGAAACGGTGAAGCGGCGCTGGCGGATTTTGACGCGGTCATTGCGCTGGAGCGCCGCCATGCGGAGGCGCACCTCAATCGCGGCGCGGCCCTTATCATGCTGGGCAGGCCCGGCCCTGCCGTGGCCTCCATCACCGAGGCGCTTTCCCTAGGGGTAGCCGAACCCCACAAGGCCTACTTTAA
>JAEUMU010000245.1 GCA_016791325.1 Hyphomonadaceae bacterium | reverse complement strand
CGAAATTGTATTCGTTGTAGAGAATCTCCACATGCAGCGGCATGGTGGCGGTCTTGCCGCGAATGTGGCCGGAAACCACCGCCACCGCGCCAAACTCGCCCATCGCCCGCGCCGTGCACAGCAGCACGCCATACATCAGCGCCCATTTGATGTTTGGCAGCGTCACTAGGAAGAATGTGCGCCAGCCGCCCGCGCCCAGCGTGGCTGCGGCCGCTTCTTCGTCGGTGCCCTGTTCCTGCATCAGCGGGATCAGCTCGCGCGCCACGAACGGCAGCGTCACCAGTATCGTGGCCAGCACGATCCCCGTCACCGTGAAGATCACGCGAATGCCCAGCGCATCCAAGGCCGGCCCGAACCAGCCGTGCGCGCCGTAAAGCAGCACATAAACCAGCCCGCAGATCACCGGTGAAATCGAAAACGGCAAATCGATCAGCGTCAGCAGCGCGCTCTTGCCCCAGAACTCAAATTTGGTGACAGCCCATGCCGCCGCCACGCCGAAAATCGCATTCAGCGGCACCGCGATCGCGGCGATCAGCAGCGTGAGCTTGATCGCGGCGATGGCGTCCGGTTCGCTGATCCCGGCGATGAAAGGCGCAACGCCGCGCCGCAGCGCTTCCGCGAACACCGTCACCAGAGGCAAGGCTAGCACCAGCAGGAAATACGCGACGCCGACGCCGATCAGCGCCGCGACCAGCCACGGCGGATCGCGCCGCGCGGGTGAAGCGCGCAGGCTCATGCGCGCCCCCGCCGCGAGATGCGCCCTTGCAGCACGTTCAGCACCAGCAGCATCAGCAACGAAACCGCCAGCATCACCAGTCCGATCGCCGCCGCGCCGGCATAATCGAATTCCTCCAGCCGGATCACGATCAGCAGCGGCGCGATCTCGGAAACATTCGGCAAGTTGCCGGCGATGAAGATCACTGAACCGTATTCGCCAACCGCCCGCGCGAACGCCAGGGAGAACCCCGCCAGCAGCGCCGGCAGAATGGCGGGCGCCACCACGGTGAAAATCGTGCGCAGGCGCGTGGCGCCCAAAGTGGCGGCGGCTTCCTCCACCTCCACATGCAAGTCCTCCAGCACCGGCTGGATCGAGCGCACGATGAATGGAAAGCCCACGAAGATCAGCGCGATCATCACGCCCAGCGGCGTATAGGCGATGCGAATGTCCAGCGGCGCAAACAGCGACCCAATCGCGCCGTTGGGCGCGTAGATCGCCGCCAGCGAAATGCCCGCTACCGCCGTGGGCAGCGCAAACGGTAAATCCACGAACGCATCGAGCAGCCGCCGCCCCGGAAACTCATAGCGCACCAAAATCCACGCTACGACCGTGCCGAACACCGCATTGATCAGCGCCGCCACGAAGGCGGCCCCGAAGCTCAGCTGCAGCGCCGCGATCGTGCGCGGCTGCGTAATCACGCCCCACACATGATCCAAGCCCGCTTCCCAGGGCCGCAGCACCAGCGCCGCCAGCGGCAACAGCAGGAAGAAGGAGAGGTAGGCCAGCGTGAAGCCTAGCGCCGGCCCGAATCCGGGCAGCGCGCTTGGCTCCACCAGCCGCCACGCGCGGGGAGGCGCCGCCGTCACTGGCGCGATGCGCCTTGTGTGATCTGATCGAAGATGGCGCCATCGGCGAAATGCGTGTCGTGGATCTGCCGCCAGGGGCCGAACACGTCGTCCGTCGTGAACAGATCCAGCGCCGGAAAGCTCGCCCGGTGGCGCTCCAGCACGCTTGCGTCGGTGGGGCGGAAAAACCGGCGCGCGGCGATCTCCTGCGCATCGGGCGTGTAGAGAAAGCGCAGATAGGCCTCCGCCGCTTCGCGCGTGCCGTGGCGGTCGACGTTGCGATCCACCAGCGCCACGGAAGGTTCGGCCACGATGCTCGCCGATGGCGTGACGATCTCAAAGCGCCCATCGGGGAATTCCGCCAGCGCCAAGTGCGCTTCGTTCTCCCACGTGATCAGCACATCGCCGATGCCGCGTTGCGCGAACGTGGTGGTCGATCCGCGCGCGCCGGTGTCCAGCACGGGCACGCGCGCGTAGATTTGGCGCACGAACTCCCGCGCGCTCGCTTCCGTCGCGCCTGTCTGGCGCAGCGCATAGCCCCACGCCGCCAGATAATTCCAACGCGCGCCGCCAGATGTTTTTGGGTTGGGCGTGATCACCGCAACATCCGGGCGCACCAGATCGTTCCAGTCGCGCACATTGCGCGGATTGCCCGCGCGCACAAGAAACACCATGGTCGACGTGTAGGGCGCGCTGTTGTGAGGCAGGCGGCGTTGCCAATCCGGCGCGATCAGGCCGTTGGCGGCGATCTGATCGATGTCATAAGGCACCGCCAGCGTCACCACATCTGCTTCAAGCCCATCGATCACCGCGCGCGCCTGCCGGCCCGAGCCGCCGTGCGACATTTCAATCGCGAGCCGTGCGCCATCATGCTCGCCAGCCCATTGGGCGGCGAAGGCGCGGTTGATCTCTTCGTAAAACTCCCGCGTCGGATCATAAGAGACATTCAGCAGCCGGACGCCCGCCCCGGCGGCTTCGTCCCCGCCGCACGCGCTTAGCGCCGCCGCGCCGAGCATAAAGCTGAGCATGGTCCGCCGTGCGGGCCTGAACTGATCGCCGCGCAGCATGCGCTGTCTCCTCAAACAAGACGCCGCGTACGCGCGCACCGGCGGCGCGCCCAACGCCTCCGTGAAAGCGCGGGGAGCCCACAAAGCGACGCCTTCGCGTCGTGCGCCAGCTAAGTGCGTTGACTCTACCAAGTCAATTGAGTTTACGCTGCAGCGCGGCTTCAGTTGGGCTAATCAATCGCCCGTGGCGCGCACTTGGTCGATGGCGTCATTGACGCCTTCGCCCGTGCTCGCCGCCTGCGCCAACGTGGTGCTTTCCAGAATGTCGGCTGAAGCCTGGCGCACCTTCAGCATTGTCTTGCGGATGGCGCACATGGCTTCGTCGCGGCAATCCTCGCAGCGTTGATAGGCGGTGCGGCTGGTGCAGGGCGTCAGGGCCAGCGGCCCGTCAATGGCGCGAATAATATCGGCGAAACTGATCAAATCCGGGGCTTTCGCCAGGGCGTAACCACCTGCCTTGCCCCGATGGCTGACCACAAGCCCATGCTTGCGCAGGTCGAGCAGGATGTTTTCCAGGAAGCGGCGCGGAATATCCTGGCGGCGCGCGATGTCGCCGATGAAGAACGGCCGCCGCGGGCCCGTCCCGGTTTCGATGGCGAGATCGATCATCGCTCGCAGCGCGTATTTCGCTTTGCTCGTCAGCATGCGCAAAGGGCAAGCCACGAAACGAGGGGACTGTCCAGATTAATCCCTATCAAACTGATGCGCGCAGGCTCGTTCCCCCGGCGCGGCCCTGAGGGAACGAGCGCGCGTTGGGCTCAGCCGTAGGGTGTCTCGTAGGCCGCACGCACCAGCGCCATGTCCTCAAGCTTGGGCCCGGCGCGGCCATAGCCTTGCCATGCCTTGCGCCCGATCAGGCGCGCCAATTCCGGCCCGCCATGAGCAAGAACGCTGTCGGGCAGGTCGGAATAGTCTTCCGCCGCAGCGATGAAGTTGCGGGCGAAGGCCGTCACCACATGCGCGCGCACGCCATCGGTCGTCTTCGGATACGTGCAGTGCCACATATTGCCGGGAAACACGACCAGCGAACCAGGCTCGGCCCGGATCGGCACGACGACATCGTCATCCATCGGCCCGCCAAGAAATTTCGGCTGCTCAAATTGCGTCGGGTGGCGACAGAGCCGGTGGCTTCCCGGCACCATCCCCAACGTGCCGGTTTCCTCACGATAAGGCGTCAAGATCCAGCTCACATTGCACAAGGTCGAGTAAGCGGGCAGCGGCGGCGGCACGCCCACGCAATCGCAATGCATGTGCGTCGAACGTGCGGGTCCGTCCTTGTAAAACGCCACCATGCTGAAGAGGCGATAGCTTTGCCCCATCATGTATGCGCCGATCGTGCGCACGACGGGGTTCATCACCGCGTCGATGAAAATCGGATCGCGCTCAAGCAGATGGAAAATCTGGCGCCCATAGGCCGGCTTCTCCGCATCGCTATGGCGGTTCAGATCGACCGCGGACTCATCTTCCGCTTTGGTGATCTGCAGCAGCTTCTCATACATCCGCTCAGCGAAGCCCTTTGGCGCGCCGTTCTTCTCAGGCGGAATGATGGTGAAACCGAAAGCTTCGAGTTCGGCGATGTTGGTTTCCAAGCCAAGCTCGCGCGCATGCCGATAGGTCTGCGCCATGCCCGCGACTGATTTCCAGTTGCCAATTTCCATGATGATGCGCCTCCCGCCGGCGCTCTGGGCGTTATGTGTAATGCCGGCTACAGCAATACGACGCCGTCACCGCCGCCGAGGAATTGATTGCGATCAAGCCGGCGCTGCGCTCTGGGCGCGCCCTGGCGTCGCGGCGCCCTGGGTTGTGCGCGCCTTACGCCCCGTGCGCTTGAGGCGCGTCTTCGTCCTTGGCCAGCAGCAGATACATCGCAGGCGTCACGATCCGCGCCACCAAGGTTGAGCTGATCAGCCCCCCGATCAGCACCATCGCGATCGGCGAAAACAGCGGCGAGCTTTCCAGAAGCAGCGGCGTCAGCCCGCCAATCGCGGTCAGGCTTGTCAGCAGCACCGGCAGAAAGCGCACTTCGCCCGCTTGCTCGATCGCCTCGCGCAGCGGTGTGCCGCGCTCGCGCAATTGGTTCGCGAATTCCACCAGCAGGATGGAGTTTTTGATCTCGATGCCGATCAAGGCCACGAAGCCGATCACCGCCGTGAACGAAAGCGACTCCCCGCCAATCCATAGCGCGATCAACCCGCCCATGATGCCGAATGGAATCACAAACGCCACCACCGCGGTAATCGCGAACGTGCGAAACTCCAGCAGCAGCACCGCCAGCACGCCGAAAATCGCGATCAGGATCGCCGGCCCCAGCCCGCCAAAGCTGCGCGCCTGTGCTTCCGCCTGGCCGCCGAACGAAATTGAATAGCCTGGCGGCAGGCGCAGTGCTTCAAGCCGGCGCGCGACTTCGTTAGTCACATCGCTGGTCAGGTATCCCGTCTCTGTATAGGCGCTGATGCTGGCGTTGCGCTGGCGGTCGCGCCGGTAGATCGAAGCAGGGCCGCTATCGAGCTGCGGGCTGGCCAACTCGCCCAGCGGCACAGCCGCGCCCTGGCCGTTCCAAACATAAAGCTCTCGCAGCCGCTCCAGCGCCATCGGCTCCGTGCGCGGCGCGCGCACGATAATGGGGAACGCATCACCCGCCGGATCGCGGAATTGCGCCACCGGCTGGCCCGCCACCGCCGTCCGCAGCGCCGCATCGACGCCCCCCGCCGGCACGCCGCGCAGCGCCGCCTGCGCTGTATCTATGTTGAGATCAAGATCGATCAGGCGTTCGGCGGCGGTGTTGGAAATAGCCCGCGTGCCTGGCGTTTCGCGCAAGATTTGCGTCACCGCCTCGGAAAGCTCGCCGATCGCGGCCAAATCCGGCCCGCTCACCCGCACCGAGATCGGCGCTTCGATCGGCGGCCCGTTCGAGAAGCGGCGGAAATTTATCTGCGCGCCCGCATATTGGTCCAGCCGCGCGCGGATCGCTTCCACGGTGCGCATGCCTTCGTGGCGATGCCACACATCGAAGCGCCCATAAATCTGGCCCACGTTGGAAATCTGCTCGGGCGCGATTTCGTTATAGTAGATTTGCGGATTACCGCGCCCGGCATTGGCGAAGCGCCAGGTAATCTGCGGATACTCCGCCAGCACCGATTCCGCGAACGCGACGGCGCGGTCCGTCTCCGCCACGGAGGCGCCCTGAGGCGTTTCCACATCGATCAGGAAATAGGGGCTGTCGCTTTCGGGAAACAAAGAGAAGCCCAGTTTCGGAATCAGCCCGAGCGAAAGAAAGAACGCCGAAAGCCCGATGATCACCGTCTTGCGGGGATGCGCCAGCGCCCAGTGCAGCGCGGGGCGATAGACGCCGTGGATAACGCCCATTGTGGCGTCCAGCACCGCGTTCGATTTTCCCGTGTCCTCGCGCGGAAGCAGGCGGCTGGCCAGGAACGGAATGATCGTCAGCGCCACCACCAGCGACGCCAGGATCGTCGCCACCACCGCCACCGGCAATGAGCGGATGAACGCCCCGGAAGCTTCCGGCAGCGCCATCAGCGGCAGGAATGCGAACAGCAAAGTCGCCGTGCAGCCGATCACCGCGACATTGATTTCGCTCACGCCCGCAATCGCCGCCTCGCGCGGGGGCAGGCCGTTGCGCAAGTGGCGTGCGATGTTTTCCGTAACGACGATGCTGTCGTCCACCAGCAGACCCAGCGCCAGCACGAAGCCGGCGATGGAAAGCTGGTTCAGCGAAAAGCCCAGTTCCTGAAGCGCCACCACGCCGATCGCCAGCGAAAGCGGGATCGAAACCATCACCACCAGTGAAGCGCGAAAGCCCAGCGGCAGCAGCGTCAGCAGCACCAGGAAAATGGCGATGGTGAAATCCCGCCCCAGCGTGCCCAGCCGGTGCGAAACCGTCTCCGATTGGTCGAACGCGCGGTGCAAAGTTATGTTGTCGGGCAGGGAGGCCTCGAAGCTGTCTACCTCGCGGTCGATCGCGGAAATCACGTCGAACACGTTGGCGCCCAGCAAGGCGCGCGCGCTCACGAAAATCGCGCGCTCGCCGTTGAAGCGCGTGATGTGCGCGCGCTCGCCATCGGCCCAGGCCACCTCGGCGACATCGCCAACCGTCAACAGCGAGCCGTTTTCCGCCCGCAGCGGCACCGCGCGAATTTGCTCCAGGCTCTCGAACGCGCCGGCGCCGCGCACGTTGAAGCGCCGCCCGCCAGCCTCAACCGCCCCGATCGGCGCATCAACGCCTTGGCGCTGCAGCGCCTCCGATAACGCAGTGATCGGCACCCTGTACGCTGCCAGGCGATCGAGATCCACGCCGACCTGCACCTCCGCCGGCGGCGCGCCCCACACATCGGCGCCTTGCACGCCTGGCGCACGCTCTATCGCATCGCGCAGCGCCTTGGCGTACGCTTCCATCTGGCGGAACGAAGCGTCCGAACTGGTGATGGCTAGCTGCGCCACCGCCGCCTGCGCGGGATTGAAGCGCCGGGTGCGAATGTCGGTGATGCCGTCGGGCAGCCGCTCGCGAATGGCGGCGAGCTCACGCACCACTTCGCCGAACTTCTCTTGTGAATCTTCGCCCCAGCGAAACTCTACCGAGATGATCGCCAGTCCCGCGCGGGAGCGTGATGAAAGCTCGTCTACGTTGTCGATTGCGTTCAGCGCGTTCTCAATCGGAATGGCGACGAGCCGCTCCATCTGTTCGGCGTCCGCACCGGGCAGAATCACGGCGATCGAAACGCCGGGAAATTCCGTCACCGGATCTTCGGATTTCGGAATGGTGATGATCGCCGCCACGCCCAGCGCGATCAGCAGCGTGAACACCACCGCCGTAAACTGCCAGCGGTCGACGAAGAAGCGTGTAATGGCCTGCATCTAGCTCTCTGCCGCCAGCCGAACGCCTTCGCCGTCGCGCACATAGGCCGCGCCGGCGGAAACCACGCGCTCGCCGGCGGCCAGCCCTTCCACCACCAGCACGCCGTTCTGGGAAACCCCGGCCGTGCGCACGGCCCGCCGCCGCGCCACGTTGTTCTCGTCGATGACGAACACAACGCCCTGATCGGCGCGCGCATCCAGCAGCGCCAGCGTCGGCACGATCAGCGCCGAAGCTTCTCCGCTTGCCGGCGCGGCGGCGATTTCCGCCTCCGCCACCATGCCGCTGCGCAGGCCGGCGGCGTCGGTCACTTCAATCTCGATCGTGAATGCGCCGGTGCGTGCGTCGCTTTGCGCGCTCACGCGCGTCACCCGCGCTGCTCGCGCTTGCGGGCCCAGCGCCTGCACGCGCACCTGCGCGGTATCGCCGGGGCGAATGCGCGCCGCCTCGGCCGAAGAAACCGGCGCACGCACCACAATCCCGGATCCGCTTTCCCCGAACACGATCACCGGCGCGCCCGCAGCCACGCTTTGCGCCGGCTCCGCCGCGCGGCGCAGGATCACGCCGTCCGCCGGCGCCGTCAGCACGGAAGAATCCCGCGCACGCTCCACAGCAAGACGCGCACTCTCCAGCCGCGCTTCTGAAACGAAGCCGCGCTCATAGAGCTCTTGCGTGCGCGCCAGATCGCGCTCGGCCACCTGCCGCGCCAGCGCCGATTCATCGGGATTGGCGCCGACGCTGGTGCGCCGCAACGTCGCCAGCCTTTGCCCGCGCCGAACCACATCGCCGCTATCGACATCGAGGCTGGCGATCACGCCCGGCGCGTTGAACGCCAATTGCGGCTCGCGCCGAAAGCCAATCAGCCCGCTTGCCCGCACCGCGCCTGCGCCACCCGCCGGCGCCACGGTCACGATCGAAACCACCGGCTGGTCGCTCGCCGCCGCGGGCGCTTCGCCGCCGCCGCAGGCGCTCAGCATAACCGCCGCCGACGCCAGTAAAAGCAGCGCTTACGGCACCCGATTCCCCTTTACGCTGAAAGATATCCACATTGTTCAGCGCTCACAAGGCCGCTTGACAGTGTCTAGTTCCCGCTTGACACTGTCAAGTGGGCGCTCAAGGTTGGAGATCATGAAAGCGGACGATTTGCGCCGGCGTGTGCTCGACGCCAGCCTGGCCTTGATTGGTGAGAAGGGTCTGGAGGGCTTTTCCATGCGCGAGGTCGCGCGCCGCGCGGGGGTCAGCCACCAGGCGCCCTACCATCACTTTCCGGATCGCGAAGCCATCCTCGCCGCCATTGTCGCCGAGGGGTTCGCGCGGCTGCGCGATTCGAGCCGCGCGGCATTCGATGCCGAGCCCAACGCCGCGCGGCGCCTCACCGCCCTCGGCGGCGCCTATATAGACTTCGCCCTGGCAAATCCGGCGCATTTCAAGCTCATGTTCCGCTCCGAATGGGTGCGCGCCGAAAAGCATGACGACGCCCGCGCCTGCGCCGCCGGCGCATTCGATGTGCTGGCCGAAGCCGCGCGCGCGGTTTCCCCGAACGACCCGACGCTCATCCTCACCGCCTGGTCATTGGCCCATGGCCTGGCCACTTTGCTGCTGGAAGGAAAGCTGGAGCGCATTGCCAGCGGCGCGCCGGCGCAGCGGGCGGCGGCGCGGGCGGCCTTATCCCGGTTCCAATCGCTGGTCTCGGCCGAGGCCCGCGCCAAGGGCGGTTAGTCGGGTAAAGAAAGTCCAGGCTGCCTCGTTCCGGGGCAGTATTTCCTTCCGTTTGCGCATATGCAGCAACGCGTTTGCAGCATAGCGCGCCGTATTGCGCAAACTACGCCCTTGCGTATGGTGCGCGCAAAGAGGGGCGCGGCCGTTGGGCTGCCGCCCCCGTTGTGTTGCTCGGGAGGCAAACGCCGTCATGACCATCTCTCGCCGCCGTGTTGTCGCCGGGCTTGGCGCTGCTGCTCTCACGCCCATCGTGGCCGGTGAGGCGTTCGGGCAAAGCCAGAGCAGCGCCGATCGCGCCTTCGCTGCGCTGGCGGCGCGCTACATCGATCAATCCATGCGCTTGGGCCCGATCGGCGCGAC
>JAEUMU010000227.1 GCA_016791325.1 Hyphomonadaceae bacterium | reverse complement strand
GCGCGCGACGGGCGCGGTCTCGGCGTTCGAGGTGATGAACCGGCTATCGGTCGACCTCGTGATCAAGAACGTCGCCGGGCGGCGCGATCCGATGCCTGGCGCGGCCATGCTGGTGCTGGTGGAGTTTGAGGCGGCTCATGGCGAAGGCTTGCGCCGCAGCATCGAAGATGCGCTCGCGGCAGCGCTTGAAGCGGGCGAGGCGCACAGCGCGCTGATTGCGCAAAACGCAAGCCAGGCAAGGGATTTCTGGACCATTCGCGAAGATATCTCCGCCGGCCACCGCCCCGAAGGCGCGCAGGCGAACCATGACGTCAGCGTGCCGGTTTCGCAAACGCCGGCCTTCCTTGCGCGCGCCGATGCGGCTATGGCGCGCGTATGCCCCGGCGCACGCATCGTCGCCTTCGGGCACATGGGCGACGGCAACTTCCACTATACCGTCATGCAGCCGCAGGCGCTCGACCCCGCGCGCTTCCCCAAGGCCGAACTAACCCAGACCGTCTATGAGATCGCCGATGCGCTCGGCGGGTCGATCTCGGCTGAACATGGCGTCGGCGTTGCGCGCAAGAACGATCTCATCCGCTTCAAGAGCGCCGAGACGATGACGCTGATGCGCGCCGTGAAGCGCGCGATCGACCCCGCCAACATCATGAACCCGCGCGCGCTGTTCACATGAGCGACGATGCGAATCGTTCCGCTTCGTGCAGACGATGACGCTTCGTTTTGAGACGCATCACACCGCGACTCATTGTTGCAAAATCAGCGCGTATAGTTTTTTCGCTGGCGATTGTGCTTGCACATGACATTATGAAGACGTAGTGCGGCGTCATTGCCGTGACTAAAAAGGAGCCAGGGCATGGCTAAGAAAGCGAAGAAGGCAGTGAAGAAGGTGGCCAAGAAGGCGAAAGCCAAGAAGGCCACGCGCAAGACTGCAACGAAGAAGGCGGCCAAGAAGGCGCCGCGCAAGACCGCCAAGAAGGCGAAGCGAGCCAAGAAGGCGGCGCGTCGCTAATCGCGACGCCGCTGGGCGCCCATCGCTTCAAAGCGAGGCGTTCCAACTGGATCAGGGCGTAAGCCCAAGCGAGATGCGCGGCGCGAAAGCGCCGCGCATCTTTCTTTTGGCGTCCGGATTTTTCCTGTTCCTTCCATAATGTTAGATCGATCCCTCATGAACGAGCCCCGGATACCGCGCCGGCCCGTAGCGGCAGTTGGTTGCGTATGTCTGCGCGGGGCGGATGTGCTGCTGGTGCGCCGCGGACAGCCGCCGATGGAAGGCCGATGGTCCTTGCCGGGCGGACGCATCGAGTGGGGAGAGACCGCGCACGCGGCGGCGCTTCGCGAACTCAAGGAAGAAACCGGATGCGACGCCGAACTGATCGGCCTCATCGACGTGGTGGACGGCTTGATCGGCCCGAAGGACGAATCGGGCGCGCCTTCAGACCACTTCATCCTCATCGATTACGCAGCCCGATGGAGATCCGGAGAGCCGGTGGCGGCTGATGATGCGCGCGAGGCGCGCTTCTTTGCACCGGCGGAGATCGAGGCGATCGGCCTTTGGCAGGAGACCCTGCGCATCATCGCTGCGGCGCGGACGATGGCCCGCGCTTAGACGCGCCGGGGGCGCGGGAAACGCACCGGCTGCCAGCCTTTGGCCTCGGCGATGTCGAACAGCATCTTGATGACCGCCAGCACCGCCAACCCAAGCACTGGTTGGTTCAGACCCAAAACCAACATGGCGCCTAGAATAACGGTGAGGTGGAGCACGATGATGCGCGGATAAGGCGCGCCCATCAGATCGAGCGGGCTGGCCGTGCGCGCCTCGCCCTTGGCGATGAACAGAACGAAGATCACCAGCTGCCACAGCACGATCGAGGCGAGGCCCCAGATTAGATCCGGGCGCAGGGCGAACAGCGCGCGCGCCGCGCCAACGAGATCGAAGCTGGAGCCCTCGGGCGTGGCGCCGAACGTCAGCACCACGAACACGCCAGGCCCATAGCAGAAGATGCCGTAGTGGACGGCGAAGAAGGCCGCGAAGAAGAGCGCCGCCGGCAAGGAAGACTGCCGATTGAGCACGCCCGAAACGAGCATGCTGAGCATGGTGCGCACGCCGATGACCACGTTCTCCAGCCAATAGAGGAAGATCAAAGCGAAGGCGCTCCAACCCCATAAAATGACCCCGACAATCGGGATAAGGTTAACGGCGATCGCCGCGAAAACCGGGCCGGAGACGGGAACTTTCAATCCGTTCATGCGCTTCCCAACGAGGCGGTGTGGCGGCGATTCGTCTTAGGGGCTTGTGGGCGCGCCACCCTACCCGATCTTCAGTAGGATCAGGCAAGGAGAGTGATCCATGGCGAGAGAGAGAGTTCGCGGCGCAGATATCGCCGCTGAAGCGCGCGATCGCGCAGAGGCCGCACTGGAAACCGCGCAAGACGCGCTCGAAGCCGCCCAAGATGCGATCGAGGACGGCATCGACGACGCGCATCGTTACATGAAGCGCCAGTGGAAGCAGCGCCCGCTGGCCGTGGCGGCCACCGCCTTGGGCGCGGGGCTGCTGCTGGGGCTGCTGCTTGGGGCGCGCCGCTAATGTTTGACCGCGCGTTCTCGCGCATTGTCGCCGTCGCGGCCGCGAGCGCGGCGGCGGTGATGGCGGTGTTCGCCTCCGGCTTTTCGCTTTACGCGCTCATCCTGCCGGTGACGGGCGCGGCCGGCGCAGCGGCGATTGTGGCGCTGGCGGCGGCGTTGTGCGTGGCGCTGTTTGCGCTGTTCGCCGCCATGCGGGCGCGCCAACGCGAACGCGAAGCGGCGATCGCCCAGGCGGAACTGGCGCACTCGCTGCCCTTGGGCTTAGGCGACATCGCCCGTGACCGGCCGATCATGACGCTGGCGATCAGCGCCGTGGGCGGGCTGCTGGCGGCGCGCCACCCCGCCCTGACGCGTGATCTCATCGCCATCGTGGCGCGCTTCAGCGGCCGAGGCGGCTGACGCTCCGTTATCCCCGCGCACGCCGCTTTACAGCGCCGCTCCAGGCGGCGAGATTTGCCGCGAGTGGGGAGAGACAAGCATGAGACTGGCTTTGGCCGCGCTGGCGGCGTTTGCAATCACCGCCGTCGATGCGGATGCGCGCACTTGGCGTGTGCGCCCCGGCCCAGAAGCGCAGCGCGAACTGCAGACCGCCCTGATCGAGGCGCAGCCCGGCGACACCGTGCGGCTCGAGCGCGGGCGCTATGAGCTGACGCAGGGGCTTTCGCTCAGCGTTGATAACGTCACCATTCGCGGCGCGGGGCAGAACCGCACCATCCTCTCCTTCGCGGGTCAGCGCCGTGGGGCGGAGGGCCTGCTGGTGACGGCCAACGGCGTAGAGCTGCGCGATTTCGCGGTGGAGGATACGCGCGGAGACGCCATCAAGGTGCGCGACTGCCAGGGCATCACCTTCCGCGGCGTGCGCGCGGAGTGGACGCGGGGCGCCCACCCCGAGAACGGCGCCTACGGGCTCTATCACGTCAATTGCACCGACGTGCTGATCGAAGGCGCGATCGCGCGCGGCGCTTCGGACGCAGGCATCTATGTGGGCCAGTCGCGCAATATTATCGTCCGCGACAGCTTGGCCGAGTTCAACGTGGCCGGCATCGAGATTGAGAACAGCTTCAACGCAGACGTGTTCGGCAATACGGTGCAGCACAATACAGGCGGCGTTCTCGTGTTCGACCTGCCCGGTCTGCCGCAAACGGGCGGCCATTCGGTGCGGGTGTTCGACAACCGCATCACCGACAACAACACGCCCAATTTCGCGCCGGCCGGCAATATCGTCGCCAGCGTCCCTACGGGCACCGGCGTGCTGATCATGGCTAATCGCGATATACATGTGTTCAACAACGAGATCGGCGGCCACGCGACCGTCAACGTGCTGATCACCGCTTATCGCGAAAGCTTCCAGGACGAAAACTACAATCCGCTGCCGCGCAACGTGATGATTCGCGACAACCGCTTCGGCAATAAGGGCTTCGGCCCCGCAGGCGACCTGTCGGCGCTGGCGCAGATGGGCGTGCCGATGCCGGATGTGATCTGGGACGGGGCGAGCATGTATTCCTCAGGCGGGCGCCCGCGCACGGAAATGGTGCGCATCGTGCTGCGCAACAATCGCTCGAGCCAAACCGGCACGGCGAGCTTCCTTTCGCTAGGCATCCCGGTGGCTGGCGGCCCGATCTCAGAGGCCGCGCCGGACGCGACGTTCCCGCCGCTGCTGCCGCTGACCGAGCCGGAACGCGTGCGGATCAGGAACTGAAGCGGTGAAGCGGGCGCTGGCGGCGTTGGCCTTTGCGGCGCTGGTGCTGGGCGGCGCGGCCGTCGCGCAGGCGCCGGCGCTGGTCAACGACGCCGCGCTGATGGCCGCGCGCGCACCGGCGACGTTAGCGCAAACGCGCCTCTTCCGCGACGCGGGCGCGCGCACACCGAACGCACGCGTCACCCCCTATGAGTTGAACACCGCGCTCTATTCGGATGGGGCGCTCAAGTTTCGCTATATCTACATCCCGCCTGGCGCGCAGGCGCGCTATAATGCCGACGGCGTGTTCGAGTTTCCGGTCGGCACCGTGCTGGTGAAGACCTTCGCCTTCGCCGCGGACATGCGCCGTCCCACTGAAAATGTCCGCTTTCTGGAAACGCGCCTGCTCATTCGGCGCGAGAGCGGCTGGGTCGCGCTGCCTTATGTGTGGAACGAGGCGCAGACGGAAGCGCGGCTCGCCCTGGGTGGCGCGGACCTGCCGGTCAGTTTCACCAATGAGGAAGGCCAAGCCATCGCGCTGGATTGGGCCGTGCCGAACACCAATCAGTGCAGCGGCTGCCATATGCACGCCGGCGCCATCGCGCCGATTGGGCCAAGCGCGCGCAACCTGAACCGCGAGGCCGGCCCCGCGAACCAATTGGAGCATTGGTTGGCGCTTGGGATTCTCGATGCGCTTCCCGCCGCGCCGAGCGTGCCCGATGCTTATGATGCAAGCGCGCCGCTGGAGGCGCGGGCGCGCGCCTATCTCGATGTGAATTGCGCGCATTGCCACAACCCGCAGGGACCGGCCCATACGAGCGGGCTCGACCTCTCCTGGGCGCAGCAGGCGCCAATCCAGTGGGGCGTGTTCAAACGGCCCGTGGCGGCGGGTCGCGGCTCGGCCGGGCTCGAATTCGCCATCGCGCCCGGCCACCCGGAGCGTTCAATCCTGCTGGCGCGCATGGAAAGCACCGACCCCGGCGTGATGATGCCGGAATTGGGCCGCCAGCTGGTGGATGAACGCGGCGTGGCGCTGATGCGCGAATGGATCGCCGGCATGGGGCCGGACGGGCGCCCCGCCCGCTAGCCGAAACTCCACTGCGCCATGCCCACGGCCATCGCGGCGTG
>JAEUMU010000193.1 GCA_016791325.1 Hyphomonadaceae bacterium | reverse complement strand
CATTGGTGGGCCGCCCGCGCGAAACGTACACGTCGGACACCGTGACCGTCTGCAGAGTCGTCACCGGCGCGCCCTCGGGCGGAGTTTCGCCCTGCGCGAGCGGCCGCCAGCCGCCATCCACGCCCACCAAAGTATTCACAGGGCCGACCTGTTCGCCGCTGGTGATGCGGTAAGTGCCCCATTGCGGCAGGTTGGCCTGCATGGTGGTGGCCGCCCCGGCGACCTCCACGCGGCCGAATGTGCCCGGACCGCCATCGGGGCTGACCAGGTCGAAATCGGCCGAAACGGCGATGGCGGGAGTGAAAAATTGCTGCGCGTGTGAAGCTTGCAGGCTGAGGCTGCCTTCAGCGGTATCGAACGCCTCCGGCAAGACGTAGGTGGTGTAAGCCGAAGCCGGCGCCGCAGCCGCCATCAAGAGCGCCGCCGCGATCACATACTGTTTCATGCCAATACCTGCGCTGCCTACGCGCGCCTGCCCGCGCGCTGCCCGAAGGTTGCGAAATCATCATGTTGCGGCCCGCTTTTCAAGCGGGCGGGGCGCCACAATGGCGTGAACGCTAGGCGCTGCAGGCCGCGCCCATCGGCCTGCCGGTTTCAAGATAGGTTTTCATGCTTGAAAGTATCGCCGGCCAGCCCTCGCTGATCGAAAGCAGAACCTTGCTGCCGGGTGGGAAGCCTTCATGGATCACCTTCAGCTGTGTGCCGGCCTTGGCTTCCTTGAGTTCGTAAGTCACGCGCGAAGCGGGCTCGGCGAAGCCTTCGGGCGAGACGTCGAACGTCATCACAAGCCGCCTTGGCGGGTCGATCTCGAGCACCACGCCGTCATGGCTCAGGGTTTTGCGGTCCTCGCGCAGGAACTCCACGCGCGCTCCCACGCTCCATTGCGATTGCACGTAGCGCGTCCAGAACAGCACTGTCTGTTCGCCCGTGGTCAACGCTTCCCACACGCGCGCCCGCGGCGCCTCGATGTGGATTACATACACAAATTCCGGCTTGCTCATCGTGAGCTCCATCCTGAAACGGTATGATCAGGCGCCTTATCGGCGATGAGGTTGAGCGCTACGCCATGCTCCAGCCACGCCTTGGCCGCCGCCAACACAAGATTCCAGCCCTGCGCCAGATCGAGCGCTTCGGCGATGACGTCATCGCCCTTCAGGCCGCTGTTGGTGATGGTCAGCATCGCGCCTTTGGCGTGCGGTTCGAAACGCCACTCCACGATGTTGGTGTTCGGCGCGTTCCATTCGAACACGACGCGGCGGTTCGGTTCGAACGCTGTCACCGTTATGTCGTCGTGAACACCGTACATTTCCCAATCCCAGCGCACGCGCGCTCCGGGCGCCAGATGCCCGCTGGATTTTGTGAACCAGAATCTGGTGGTGAGCGCCGGATTGGTGAAGGCGGCGAACACCTCCTCCAGTGGTCTGCGGATCAGCATTTGCGCTGCGACGATCGGGGCGCTCATTGCGGCGGCCCCATTTTGATCACCAGCGGTTCGCCCGTCTCGAGCAACGATTTGAGCGAAGAGAGAATAGCCGCCCAGCCTTGCTCGCCAGCTTTGACGTATTTGCGCGGGATAGCGCTTTCGGTGTGCTGCGTCATGGTCAACTTCACCACGTCGCCGTTGGCCTCAATGTCATAGGTGATGATCGCCGGTTCGGGTTCGGGCGGCGCTTCGCCTGTCCAATCCACACGCCAGGTGAGCTTGAGCCGGTGCGGCGGATCGCTTTCGAGCACGACGCCTTTGACATCGAGTAAGCCTTCCGGCGTCAGCATGCGCCAAGGGGCGCCTTGGGCCCAATCGCTTTCCACGCTGCGGCCGAAGAAGAATTTCGTGGTGAGCGCGCTGTTGGTCAGCGCGTCCCAGAGTTTCTGCGGCGTTGTTCGGATAAAGGTGATGTAAACAAGGTCTGGCGGGACCACGCGCTCATTGCCGTCATTCATCGTTCTCGCTCTCCAACGCCTTCTTCAAGTCGCTCAGCGCCGAAAGGCGCGCGCGCTCGTATTTGGAGATCCAGCGTTCGCCGATCTCATGGATGGGGACGGGGTTGAGGTAGTGCAGCTTCTCGCGCCCGCGCCGCACGCTCGCCACCAGATTGGCCGCCTCGAGCACCGCCAGGTGCTTGGTCACCGCCTGACGACTCATGTCCATGCCGGCGCAGAGCTCAGTCAGCGTGAGGCCGCTCCTGGCGAACAGGGTGTCCAGCAGCGCCCGGCGGGTGGGGTCGGCGAGAGCGCGGAACACCGCGTCAGCTGCGTCCTTGGCCTCGTCCACAACCGCAATATGCAACTAAACGGTTGCATGTCAACCGTCGTCGGCGGCGCGTGCTAAGATTGCACCGTTAAGAGGCCGCAGCGCAGGAATGGATGGGAAGAGGCCGCATCATCATTATAGGGGCCGGGCTCAGCGGTACGGCCATGGCGGCTCACTTGGTGCGCGCGCGCCATCCTCAGGCTGGCGAAATCGTTGTTGTTGAGCGCCGCCGCGCGTTCGGCCCGGGCCTCGCTTATGACGTGCGCGATCCGGCCTATGTGCTGAACGTTCGCGCCAATCGGCTCAGCCTATTCCCGGATCAGCCGCAGGATTTCGCCCGCTCGATCGCTGCCGGCGACGACGCTTTCGTTTCGCGCAGCACATTTGGCGCCTACTTGCGTAATAGATTTGCTGCGGCGCGGCGCGCGCGTTGGCTCGGCGGGTTCCAGGCGGTGCGCGACGAAGCGATCGCCTGCCGCGCGGCTGGCGCACGCTGGCGCGTCGAGTTTGCAAACCGTCCGCCGATGGAGGCGGACGCCGTCGTGCTTGCGCTTGGCAATCCTGCTCCCAAGCGCATTGGCGTGCTGGAGGATGCAGGAATTGAACTGATCAGTCCGTGGGAGGGGCGGACGCTGGCTCGCGCGCCCGCCGGCGATGCGCTCTTGATTGGCACGGGCCTCACCATGATCGATGTCGCGCTCACGCTGGCGCGGCGCCGCCGCGGCGTGATTTATGCGCTTTCGCACCGCGGGCTGTTGCCGCGCACGCACGCCAACGCCATGGCTTCGCGCGCCGACGAGCCCGACCTGCCCCAGCCGCTCAGCCAAGCGCTGCATGAATTGCGCCGCCGTGCGCGCGCTGCGCGGGCGCGCGGCGAGCCGTGGCAGTGGACGCTCGAACGCTTGCGACCGCGCACCCAGGCGCTGTGGCGGCGTCTTACGGCCGAAGAACAGGCGCGTTTTCTACGCCACGCGCGCCCCTGGTGGGATGTGCACCGACACCGCGCCGCGCCTCAAGTCGCTGAACGAATCGCCGCCTTGCGCAGCGAAGGGCGCCTGCGCGTGCTGACGGGAGAGATCGTTGAGGCGTCCTGTCGCGGGCGGATGGTGGAGGTGCATCACCGCCAGCGCGGCGAGCGTTCGCGCCATCGTGTGCAGGCGGCGTTCGTCGTCAATTGCACCGGTCCCGATCTTGATCCGCGCCGCAGCCCGGAGCCGCTGGTGCGCCAACTCCTGGGCGATGGCCTGGCCCGCGCGCACCCGACAGGCCTTGGCTTCGACATCCGCGAAGATGGCGCCCTGATCGGGGCGGAAGGCGCGCCGCGCGAAGGGCTTTACCTTATCGGTCCGATGACGATGGGCGCCTTTTGGGAAAGCACCGCCGCGCCGGAAATCACCGCCGCCGCGGCTGCGCTGGCGCGAAGGCTGGCTGATCGTGTATCGCAGCCGCATGAGTGAGATCGCGCCCAGCGCCGGCCAATTCGAAGGCCGGGTCCACATCCTGCCGGTGCGGATCTATTACGAGGACACCGACTTCACCGGCGTCGTCTATCACGCCAACTACCTGCGCTATTTCGAGCGCGGCCGCAGCGATTTCCTGCGCCTGGCCGGCGTTCACCACACCGCGCTGCTGGAACAGCCCGAACCGCTGGGCTTTGCGGTTAATCGCCTCGAGCTTGTGTTTGAAAAGCCGGCCCGCATCGATGATGCGCTCACCGTCCGGACCACCTTCGAAACGATGAAGGGGCCGCGCATTTTCATCTCGCAGGCGCTCCGCCGGGGCGGGGAGACATTGGCCACCGCGCGCCTGGAGGTCTGTTGCATCAGTCTCACGGGTCGCCCGAAGAAGCCGCCAAGCCTGCTTTTGGAACGTCTTAAACCATTTCTAGAGCCTTCGCCGTCCAGCTTTTGACAAACTCATCCGGCTCTAAACCAATTGGGGCGCGGCTGGATCACGAAAGCCGTGGAAGCGGGAGCGAGCATGGAATCCGGCGCAGAACAGATCACCATCTGGACCCTCTTCTTTGAGGCCGATCCGGTCGTCAAAGGCGTGATGCTGATCCTGGCGGTAGCCTCGGTCTGGTCGTGGGCGATCGCGGTCGATAAGTGGCTGCATTTCGGCGAGTTGGACAAAAACGCGCGCAAGTTTGAGCGCGAGTTCTGGTCGGGCCGGTCGCTGGAAGAACTCGACGACCGTAGCGAGCGCCCGCGCGATGCGATGGGGCGCGTGTTCGCCGCCGCTGCGCGTGAGTGGCGCGAAGCGCGCCGCGCAGGCCTCAGCGGCGAAGGCGCGCAGATGATGCTCGATCGCGTGGATCGGCTGATGCAGGCGCAGATCGCGCGCGAGATGAGCCGCGCTTCACGCCATCTCGGCGTGCTCGCCACGGTCGGCGCGTCGGCGCCGTTCATCGGCCTGTTTGGCACGGTGTGGGGCATCATGAACGCCTTCACAAACATCGCCGCGCAGCAGCAAACCAATCTCGCTGTCGTCGCCCCCGGCATCGCCGAAGCCTTGTTCGCGACGGCGCTCGGCCTTGTGGCCGCCATTCCCGCGGTGATCTTTTATAACAAGTTCACTGGCGATCTCGATCGCCTCGGCGATCGCCTCGATACGTTCAGCGATGAAGTCGCTGCGCGCTTATCGCGCCGTTTGAGCGAGCGCAGCTAATGGCCGGTCTTGGCCCCTCGCGCGGGGGAGGCGGGCGCCGCGGCCGGCGTTCGGCGCGTAGAGGCAGGCTTTCCGAAATCAACGTCACGCCGTTCGTGGACGTGATGCTCGTGCTGCTCATCGTGTTTATGGTCACCGCCCCGTTGCTTACCGTGGGCGTGCCGGTTGAGTTGCCGCGCACGGAGGCGCGCCAGCTTGAGAGCGAGGTCGAGCCGCTCACCGTCACCATTCGCGCCGACGGCACGGTGTTCGTGCAGGAAACGGTGATCACAAAGGAAGAACTGGTCGCGCAGATGCGGGCCATTTCGCGCGAAGGCTATGATCGGCGCGTGTTCATTCGCGCCGACGCGACCGCCGAATACGGCCTCGTCGCCGATATCATGGCGCGCCTCTCAACGGCCGGTTTCCGTAATCTCGGCCTTGTCACTGACACTACCGAGTCGCCGCCGCGCCGTCCCGGCGCGCCTGCGCCGCGCGGCCCCTGACCATGCGCGTCGGGCTCGCCGTCTCAGTCGTTTTTCACGTCGGCGCCGTCATGATGACGCTGCTGGCCTGGGAAGCGCGCTCGACGATTGCGCCCGCAGTCGGCGCCGTCGTGCCGGTCGAGATTGTCGATGTCGCGGCGGAATCCAATGTCCGCGCCCTCACGGAGACGACGCAGGAAGAACAAGCCCCCGCCGAGCCGGAAACCGTGCAGGCCGAGCCCGAGCCCACGCCAGCGCCAACGCCTACGCCCCCGCGCGAGCGCCCGCGCCAGCCGGCGGAGGAGTTTGATCTCTCCGCCATCGCGCGCATGGTCGACAAGCAGCGCCAGCCCGGCCGCGAACGCACTGAAGGCGCCCAGGCCGACCGCACCCAGCGCGGCGCCGGCCTGGGCACTGCCGAGGTAGCCGCACTGGAAGATCGCGCCCGGGCTTTGGCGCGCGCACACTTGCGCCGCTGCTGGCGCATGCCGATCGACCTGCCGGAGCCGGATCGCCTGGTGGTCACCATCGAGTTCGACATCAACCGCAACGGAACTTTGAACGGCCAGCCGCGCGTTGTGAGCCCGCGCAACTACACGTTCGATCCCGCCATGCGCACAGCCGTCGAAGCGGCGCTGCGCGCAGTGCGGGTGTGTGATCCGTATCCGTTCCCTGATGATCCTGTGGTCGGGGAGCACTATGACATCTGGCGACGCACGGAATTCACCTTCCGGCCCAATTTCTGAGGAAAGACACCACGATGCGCCTCATCAGAACGATTTTCGCGGCGTTCGCCATCACGCTCGCTTTCGCCTTCGCCGCGCCGGCGCATGCTCAACTGCGCGTTTCGATCGAAGAGGGCCACCTCAATCCCATGCCTGTGGCGGTGGTGGATTTCTTGGGCCAAAACCCCGCCGCGCAGCAGGTGGGGCGCGACCTAGCGGCGGTGATCCGCGCCAATCTTGAGCGCTCGGCGCTGTTCCGGCCGATTCCCTCCACGGCCTTTATCGAGCGCATCTCGGCGATGGAGGTGCCGCCGCGTTTCCCGGATTGGCGCATCATTGAAGCGCAGGCGCTCGTCGTCGGCCAAGTTACGCCGCTGCCGGATGGGCGCGTGCGCATCGAGTTCCGCTTGTGGGACGTGTTCGCCGAACAATCTCTCACCGGCTACCAATATGTCACTACGCCAGATAATTGGCGCCGCATCGCGCACCGTATCTCAGATCAAATCTACGAGCAGCTCACGGGTGAACGGGGTTATTTCGATACGCGCATCGTCTTTGTTTCGGAAACCGGGCCGCGCACGCGCCGCGTGAAGCGGCTCATGATCATGGATCAGGACGGCGCCAACCCGTTCTTCCTCACCGGGCCGGAAGCGCAAGTGCTCACGCCGCGCTTTTCGCCATCCACGCAGATGATCACCTATATGAGCTTCGAGACGGGCGCGCCGCGCGTGTTCCTCTACAATCTCGAAACCAACCGCCGCGAGGTCTTGGGCGATTTCCCCGGCATGACGTTTGCGCCCCGCTTCAGCCCCGATGGCTCTGGCGTGGTGTTCACGCTGGATATGAACGGCAACGCAGAAATCTTTTCCATGAGCTTGCGCGATCGTCAGCGCCGGCGCCTCACGAACCATCCCGCCATCGATACCTCGCCGTCCTACTCGCCGGATGGCGGCCAGATCGTGTTCAACTCCGATCGCGGCGGCTCGCCCCAGCTTTACGTCATGAACGCCGATGGCTCGAACCAGCGCCGCATTTCCTTCGGCGAAGGGCGCTATTCAACGCCCGTGTGGAGCCCGCGCGGCGATCTTATCGCCTTTACCCGCCAGCGCGGCGGGCAGTTCGCCATTGGCGTTATGCGCCCGGACGGCTCAGGCGAACGCATTCTGACGGAATCTTATCTCGATGAATCGCCCACGTGGTCGCCCAACGGGCGGGTGATCGTGTTCTTCCGCGAAGGGCGCGGGCAGGGGCCGCAACTTTGGTCAGTTGATCTCACCGGCAGAAATTTGCGCCGCGTGCCCACCCAGACCGACGCCTCCGATCCCGCCTGGTCACCGCTTTTACCATGATTTCGCGAGAAAATCTGTTGCGCGACGGGGCTAACGCCGCGAAGGGAACAAGATTGTCGGTCAGGAACTACCTCGGTAAGCTTTGCATTCACGGGGAGTGGCCGCTGAAGCGCCGCCAACTCAGGGGAGAAGGGATCCAGAAATGATGCGTAAATCCATCCTAGCCTTGGCCGCTGTGGCCAGCCTCGCTGCGTGCGCCAGCCGCCCAGAGCCCACGCCTACGCCGACCCCCACGCCCACGCCCGGCCCCACTCAGCCCGTCGGGCCGACGCCGGGTTCGGTTGAAGACTTCCGCGTTTCCGTCGGTGACCGCGTGTTCTTCGGCTATGATCGTTTCGATCTTTCGCCGGAAGCGCGTTCTGTGCTTGAGCGCCAGGCCGCGTGGCTGCGCCAATATCCGAACGTGCGCATCCTCGTTGCTGGCAATTGCGACGAGCGCGGCACCCGCGAATACAACCTCGCCCTTGGCGCCCGCCGCGCTGCGGCCGCGCGTGACTATCTCGTCTCGCTCGGCGTTCAGGCCA
>JAEUMU010000162.1 GCA_016791325.1 Hyphomonadaceae bacterium | reverse complement strand
GGGCCTGATCGGCGCGCCAACGGGCGTGATCCAGTCCGACCAGGCCTACCGTGGCCTCATCAAACTCATCCGGCGTCTGCGGTCCGATCCCGTCGACGAAGATGCGTTCGCGGAACCGGCGCAGCACCGCGTGCGCCACCTCCTGGCCCTGCAGCTCCGCCGCCTTCACCGCCGCGCCCAGCGGATCGGTGGATTGCAGCATCAGCTTCATCGGGTTCGGATAGGGCATGCCGGTCAGATGCCAGACGCGCTTCCAGTACTTGCGCATCGGCTCGGCCGCGCTGATCCGATCCCAGCTATCCTTGCCCGTGCTGGCGTCGCCGACCAGCCCGCCCATCACCTTGCGCCAGACCAGATGCTCGCCGTAGCGCCAGTCGAGCTTGCGAAGGAACGGCTCTGCGCCCCACGCGGTCGAGCACACGGCGTCGGTGTACTCGATCACCTCGATCTTCGGTTGGGTCATGGCCGATCCTCCAGGGCGCAGTTCGCGCTTCCGGAGGGCTAAGCGTCAAGATGGTGCGGCGAGGGCCTTCACATCCCTTCTCGCCTTGCGGGAGAAGGGGAGACGCGCCGATCGTCGACTAGTAGCGATAATGGTCCGGCTTGAACGGCCCTTGCGGGGTCACGCCGATATAATCGGCTTGCTCTTTCGACATTTTCGTGAGCTTCACGCCCAGCTTATCGAGGTGCAGCAGCGCCACCTTCTCATCGAGGTGCTTCGGCAGCGTATAGACTTGGTTCTTATACGCCTTGCCATTGGTCCAGAGTTCGATCTGCGCCAGCGTCTGGTTGGTGAAGCTGGCGCTCATCACGAAGCTCGGGTGGCCGGTGGCGTTGCCGAGGTTCACAAGACGGCCCTCGGAGAGAAGGATGATCTTGTTGCCGTTCGGAAACTCGATGTGGTGCACCTGCGGCTTGATTTCGTCCCACTTGAAGTTCTTCAGGCCGCTGACCTGAATTTCGGAATCGAAGTGGCCGATATTGCAGACGATGGCGTTGTTCTTCATCGCCCGCATGTGATCGACGGTGATCACGTCCTTGTTGCCGGTGGCGGTCACGAAGATATCGGCGTGCGGCGCCGCATCCTCCATCGTCACGACCTCGTATCCTTCCATCGCCGCCTGCAGCGCGCAGATCGGATCGACTTCCGTGACCTTCACGCGCGCGCCGCCTTGGCGCAACGAGGCGGCCGAGCCCTTGCCCACATCGCCATAGCCGCACACGACCGCGACTTTGCCGGAGAGCATCACATCGGTGCCGCGGCGAATGGCGTCGACCAGCGATTCACGACAGCCATAGAGGTTGTCGAACTTCGACTTGGTGACGCTGTCATTGACGTTGATGGCCGGGAACGGCAACTCGCCCTTTTTGGCCATTTCATAGAGGCGGTGCACGCCGGTGGTGGTTTCTTCGGAAACGCCCTTCACCGAAGCGCGGATGGCTTCATAGAAGCCGGGCTTTTCCTTCAGGTAGCGCTTGATGTTCTTGAACAGCGCCTGCTCTTCCTCGTTCGAGTGATGCTCGAGGAAGTCAGCGTCCTTCTCCGCCTTCGGTCCGAGCACGCACAGGAGCGTGGCGTCGCCGCCGTCGTCCAGGATCATGTTGGCGTATTGGCCGTTCGGCCATTCGAAGATGCGGTGGGCGTAGTCCCAGTATTCATCCAGCGTCTCGCCCTTCACCGCGAATACCGGCGTGCCTTTGGCGGCGATGGCGGCGGCGGCGTGATCTTGCGTGGAGAAGATGTTGCATGAGGCCCAGCGTACTTCCGCGCCCAGCGCCTGCAGCGTTTCGATCAGCACGGCGGTTTGGATGGTCATGTGCAGGGAGCCAGCGATGCGGGCGCCCTTCAGCGGCTGAGACGGGCCGAATTCTTTGCGCACAGCCATCAGGCCGGGCATTTCGGTTTCAGCGATTTCGATTTCCTTGCGGCCCCATTCGGCGAGGCTCATGTCCTTTACGACGTAATCCTTAGCGCTCATCGCGCGCCCTCCTTCGAGAGTTCGCGAGCGTCGTTTCCAAGCGTGGAAGCACCTGCCAAGCCTGGCGGCTGGCCTTCGCGCAGGAAGGGGGCCGTCGCAACGCTCCTTGGCGGGCGGGAGGGGGTGTAGCAATCCCGGCGCGGCGATGCAAACCGGGCAAGCCCTCAATCCTCCAGGGGCGGCTCATTTTCCCAGGCCAGAAACGCCGCAGGCAGCGACAGGCCAAGCATAATCGCCCCCCAGAACAGTGCGTTCCAGTGCGCCTGCTCTGTCGGCGCCCAAAGCAGGATGCGGTCGGCGAAATCGGCGCGCAGGCTCATATAGAGCAAGCCGAGCGCCACCAGGCCGGCAAACACGGCGAAGGCGCGGTAAGCGGCGCGGTTGCGCTGAGCCAATTCGCGTTCATCGAGCTTTGAATCCGGCTCCTGCGCCTGGCGCTGGAAGCTGGACCCCGCCAGCACTGCGAAGGCCAGAAACGAAGCCGCCACCATCAGCAGGCCGACGATGCTCGCGATTGGCGAAGTATCGCCGGCGTCCGGCCCGAGCTGCAGGATGCAGCCCGCCGGATAGAGCACATAGAGCGCCACGAAGAGGCTCCGCGCGAGCAGCGGCGACATGGCGCTACCCATAGGACGGCGACGCGAGCGAACGTACATCTCAGCTCTCTCCCTTGCTGCTGATCGTCTGCGCCAAGCTCGCGAAGGGCTTGAGCGAGAACAGCATTTCCACCGGCGCCCCGAACACCTGAGCGATCTTGAGCGCCAATTCCACGGAGGGGGCGTAATCGCCACGCTCCAAGTATCCGATGGTCTGCGGGTTCACCCCGACCGCCTCCGCCAACTCCTTCCGGCTGAGACCGCGCTCCGCGCGGAAAACGGAGATACGATTGTGAACACCCATGCTTATATTGTGTTTACACAACATTCTTATGCGTGTCAAGAAGGCCCCGCCGCACCACCGCTGACGGCGGCGTAGCGGGCCTGATCAGGTCGGGCCCTGGGGTGCGTCTAGGGCTCGCTGGTCCAGCGATCGAGCAGGCGCTTGGCGGCGTCACGGCCGCCGACGCCGAAGGCGATCGCCACCGCCACCGCCACCGCGCCGAGGATGAGCCCGAACGCCAGCACGATGATCTCGTTTGCGAGGCCCATGAAGCGTAGGCCCACCGCAGTCGCCAGCGCGATCACGCCCCAGCGCACGAACACGGCCAGGATTTCGCTGCTGGGCTTGCCCTCCTTCACCGTGGCGGCGGCCAGGATGTTGGCGAGCAGGATGCCAAAGGCGATGATCAGCGCGCCGAACAGCACGCGGCTGGCCAAAGCCAGCACCTCGGTCAGCATCGCGGCCATGGCCGTGAAGTCCAGCAGGCGCGCGGCCTCCACCGAGGCGAACAGCACAATGCCGATCAGCACCGCGAGGCCGATCATACGCGAAGGCGGGAAGCGGGAGAGACCAAGCGTATCGACGCCAGGCGTGAGATCGCTGCGTTCACGGCCGACGCGGATCGGTTCGGCGTTGGCGATGGAGCTAATGATGGCGTCGAAGCCGATGGCTCGGAGGCCCTCTTCTGTTAGCGTCATGATCCAGCGGCCGATCAGGTAGGCGATGAAAATGATCAGCGCCGCGCCAATCACGCGCGGAATGGTCAGCAGGATGTTGTTGAGCATCGCCGTGGCGGGATCGGAGATGGCGTGGATGTTGAGCGCATCCAGTGCGGCGATCGAGACCGGGATGATGATCAGCGTGAAGGTTAGAATGCCGAGCAGGCGCGCCAGGCCCGGCCCGCGCGGCGTATGCGTGAGGCCCGCGTCGATGAGGCGTCGATCAAGCTCGACCGCTTCGACGGTGGCTTCCACCATGCGGCGCACGATGGTCGCCAGCACGAAGCCGATGAAGAAGATGAGCGCTGCGCCGACGACGGAGGGCAGATACGCCAGGAAGCCGCGCACCATATCATTCAGCGGCGTCACGATCGGGGTAAGCTCAAGCACGGTGAGCGCGCCCCTCAGGCCGAGCAGCCAGACCAGCCAATAGCCCACTTCGCCGAGGCGCTCGCCGACATCGACCACCGGGCGCGCGCCGCCGGGGCCGGCCGCGTCGCGCCGCGAGACGAAGGGGATCCGATCCACGCTCTTGGCGATGGCCCATTTCACGGCTTTGGCCGCGAAGTGGGCGAAGATCAGGATGACGAGGGCGAAACCAATCTTCGGCGCCCAAAGGAGCAATTGAGTTTGCGCTGTCTGATAATCGAACGTCATTGGGCCGCCTCCCTCGCGCGGTGCGATGAGAATAGCCTGCAGTTTTTGCGCGCCGCGGCGCGGAATCAAAGGTCTTGCGCGCGGCAGGCGTGCGCATTCCATGCAATTTTCGCGAAGATTTCGCGTTTGAGGCGCGCGAACTTAGTTAAGCGCCTCGGGGAAGCGCGGCAGCGCTTCGATATCCTGCGCTACGTGCTGGCGAATGACGCGGGCGCCGGTCTCGGTCGCGATGCGTTCCACCTTGTCCATTGAGGCGAGCGTCTGCGCGCGATCGACGTTGAAGCTTGGCACGAGGCGGCGTTCGCGCGTTTCCGCGAGATGGAACATATCGCCCGTCAGCAGCACGGGGCCGGCATTGGGCAAACGCACCAGCAGCACGGCGTGGCCCGGCGTGTGGCCAGGCGCTTGGATGATCGTGACGCTGCCATCGCCGAACACGTCGTGATCAGCATCGCCTTCGATCAGTTGCGTGTTTGCAGTTTCCAGCTGGTTATATGCGCCGAAAGATTGCGCGTCGGCGCGGGCGGCGTCGCTGAACATGGCGGCGCGCTCGTCGGCGTCGACGATCCAGGTGGAGGCGGCGAACAGGTTGCCGTTGCCGGTGTGATCGGCGTGCATATGCGAGAACGAAATGAATTCGACGTCGGCCGGCGTGAGACTGAGCTGCGCCAGCTGGCTGGTGAGCGACGCCGGCATGACGACGCGCACGCCGCCCCCCATTTGCGGGAGCTGAAGGCCGTTGGGCATGGCGGCGATCGCGTCTGGGAAGCCCGCATCCCACAGCAGATCGCCATTCGGGTGGCGGATCAGGAAGCACGGATCGACCAAGGTGCGTGCGACGCCGGCCATCGAGCCGTCATCGGCGAAGATGTTCACATCCGGAAATTCGATGCGGCCGCAATCCATGGCGTAAAGCCGCACCGCGGGTGCGGGGGCTTCGGCGGCCGGCGGAGCGCACGCCGCCAACGCGGCGACAGCCAAGATCGCCAAAGCACGCTTCGCCATGAATGCCCCCTCGCTGTTCTGCGTTCTCGTTCAAGCGCCCCCGCCGCCGAAACGCAAGCGCAATGCGAGGATGATCGAGACCAGCACAAGGCAGACCGCGTTGGCGAGCGTCACCGGCCAGGAGCCCGAGAGCGCGCCGAACACGGTCCAGCAGGTGAAGCCAATCATCGTGACGGCATACATACGGAGCGAGACGCTGCTCGCATCCCGCTCACGCAGTATTTTGACAATTTGCGGCACGAAGCTGGCCATGGAGCACAGGCCAGCGATGACGCCGAAAGTATTGATGAGCCAAGCAGGCGCATCCATCACGCGCGCTTGAGCACGCGCACGATCAGCAACAGCACGACAGCGCCGATGAAGGCGGTGAAGATGGCGTTGATAACGCCCGCGCCGATGGCGATGCCGGCCATGCCAAATAGCCAGCCGCCGAGAATGGCGCCCAAGATGCCGATGACAATGTTGCCGATAAGGCCAAAGCCGAAGCCGCGAATAACAAGCCCGGCAAGCCAGCCGGCGACCGCGCCGACGAGAATCCAGATGATCAGAGTTTCTACCGCCATGGAACGCACCCTCCTCTACGGCGAGGGTAACGAGGGGCGCCGCGTCGCGGTTCCCGCACGCGCGCCGGTGTGCGCCGCCGGCGATGCGCGCAGCGGCGAAAAAGGGAGAGCAAGGCGCGCTTTGACTGAAGCTTCAAAAAATTCTGGTGGGGGACAGGCCGAAGCGCGCCCTGCGCGAGACGTTTGGCGCCCGGCGGCGAAGCGGAGCGTTCGAGGCGCCCTGGGTGGCCATGCGTTGATGAGACAGCGAGCCGGCGGGGTCTGCTCCCCCTTGATGCGCAACTGCATCACCGCGCTGCGACGCTGGGTATCCAGGCGCGCTTAGCGCCCTTTCGCCGTTCCCGGCCGACGCGCGGGCGGCGACCAATTCGCCGTCCCGGACCTTCGGGTTCCTTCACTCCCCGAAGCAGGGCTTTAGCGCTTGTCG
>JAEUMU010000157.1 GCA_016791325.1 Hyphomonadaceae bacterium | reverse complement strand
CATGGGCTCGCTGTTTGCGATGAAGCTGGCGCGCGCCTCGTTCGATGAGCTGGCGCACTTCAAGACCGCGCGCGGCGCAACGTTGATCGGCGCTTCGCTCAAAGGCGCGCATCTGAGCGACGATTGGCGCCCGCCGGAACGAGTCATCATCCTGATGGGCAACGAGCAATCGGGGCTCGACGCGCGGATGGAAGCGGCGTGCGACATGCTGGTGAAGCTGCCGATGCGCGGGCGCGCCGATAGTTTGAACCTGGGCGTGGCGACAGCCGTAACGCTTTACGATATCTGGCGGAGACGAGGTTACGATGGCGCGCGCGCCTGACATTCTCATCGCCGATGATTGGCGCGACTATCGCCTGCTCGACAGCGGCAATGGCGGCAAGCTTGAACAGGTCGGCCCCTATCGCTTCGTGCGCCCCGAGCCGCAGGCGCTATGGGCGCCGGCTTTGGCTGCAGCGGAGTGGGATGGCGCCGACGCCGTGTTCGCGCCCTCGGGCGGTGAAGACGACGAGGGCGGCCGCTGGCGTTTCAATCGCGAGCTTCCGCCAAGCTGGACGCTGCACTGGGACGACCTCGCCTTCCTGTCGCGCCCCACGCCGTTCCGCCACCTCGCCTTCTTTCCCGAACACTCCGTGCATTGGCGCTTCGCGCGCGAGCGCCTCAACGCCCATCGCGGCGCGCAGCCCGAGGTGCTGAACTTGTTCGGCTACACGGGGCTCGCCTCGCTCGTCTGCGCGAAAGCCGGCGCCAAGGTCACGCATGTCGACGCCTCGAAGAAAGCGATCGGCTTCGCCAAGGACAACCAGGCCGCTGCTGGTTTGAGCGATGCGCCGATCCGCTGGATCTGCGATGACGCACTCACATTCGTAAAGCGCGAAATCCGGCGCGGGCGGCGCTATGATGGCGTCATCCTCGATCCGCCGAAGTTCGGACGTGGTCCGAACGGCGAAACCTGGCGCCTCGAAGAACAGCTGCCGGATCTGCTCGATGCGTGCCAGAGATTGCTGCGCACGGACGCCAATGAGCGCGCCAGCGCCAAAGGCTTCATGATCGCCACGGTGTACGCGGTGCGCTTGTCCTACTTGGCGCTGGCGCAAACCGCGCAGCAGATGTTCGTGGGCGGAACATGGCAGGCCGGCGAAATGACGCTGCCGCATGAGGGCCGCGCTGATTTTCTGCTGCCGACGGCGATTTTCGCGCGGTGGTGGGGGTGAGGCCAGCGCAGATGGGGACGTGGCCCGTCTAGACGGACTGGACGCAAATCTTCGTTCGCTTTATGTTCCGGCATCCGACTCGGTGTAAACAAGACGCCGCGCAACGAAAATGCGGAGAGGCCAGAGGTGTTCGCCTACGCCCTGTTCGACACGGCCATAGGCCGCTGCGGCATCGCCTGGGGGCAGCGCGGCGTCATTGGCGTGCAACTGCCGGAGAAAACTAACGACGCCACCCGCACCCGGCTGATGCGTCACTGCCCGAATGCCGATGAGGCCGAACCGCCCAAGACCATCGCCCGCGCCATCGAGGACATTCAGGCGCTTCTGCGCGGCGAGAAGAAATCGCTGCGCACGATCACGCTCGATATGAGCCGCGTGCCCGCGTTCAACGCGCGCGTCTATGAAACCACGCGCGCCATCGCGCCGGGGCAAACCAAAACCTACGGCGAAATCGCCCGCGCTATCGGCGACAAGGATAGCGCCCGCGCTGTCGGCCAAGCGCTCGGGCGCAATCCGTTCGCGATCGTGGTGCCGTGCCATCGCGTCGTCGGCGCCAACGCCAAACTGGTCGGCTTCTCCGCCAATGGCGGCATCGCCACCAAACTCAAAATGCTGATGATCGAAGGCTGGCGCGCGGAAGAGCAGAGCTTGTTTGAGGAATTGGCTTAGGTGGATGCGCCGCGACCAGACGATCCTGCTTTGACGTCAGAGGCCTCGACTTGCATTCCCCCCCCGTCCACGGGGGAGGTGTCAGCGAGCGTAGCGAGTTGACGGTGGGGGGATGGTGTTTCTCCTCCGCCGCCTCTCAACCCCATCTATCCCCCACGCCACACCCCTCCGGCCCAGCAAAATCGGGCGTCGGCGCGAAATCTGTCCTACAGCGCCAAAGCTGGCGTATGCTTCTTCTCATCCGCTGCACCGGAGGCGAACGGTACCAAAGCCGATAGCATAGCGGATGCGGTTTGAACGCGATGCGATTGGACCTCGCGAGAGGGAAAAATCGCTGCTCCGTGAGCAAAGGAAGCGGAGGTCCGGTGCGGGAGATTTGGCTCTCGTCCGCGCGTCGGCCGGAACGAAAGCACGGCGCTAAGAGCGCCCGGAACCCCAGCGTCGTGGGTGATCGGTCCGTGAATGGTGGCGGGAGAAGATCCGCACCGGTCCTCTGGCGGTGTTGTACAAGAAGCAGCCCTTCCTCTGTATGACGCTCAAC
>JAEUMU010000134.1 GCA_016791325.1 Hyphomonadaceae bacterium | reverse complement strand
CAAAGTCTGTCATGTCGCCGGTTCCAATAGCCGTCTCAGTTTTTCCGTCCCCCTTAGAACGTGTGATTTCACGGTGCCGAGGGGAAGACCCGTGATGTCAACAATTTCGCCGTGGCTTAACCCTTCTCCGTGGTTCAGCGTCACACATAATCTCTCCGCGTCTGACAATCTGGCAAGCGCCTTCTCCAGATCGATCTTGGCGCCTGCGGCCGCCTCTGGCGTGGAGTCTTCCGAGGCGATGGGCGAGGCATCGTCAATCTCCTCGAAGACCGCGCGCTGCTTGCGCTTGGCCATCAGAAACGTGGTTACCGCAATCCTCCTGAACCATCCCGGAAACGCCGCTGGCGTCTCCAAATCCTTCAAACGATCCCACGCTTTGATGAACGCGTCCTGAGCAAGATCATCGGCTTCAGCGTGGCTATTGCACATTCTCCGCAACAGGGCCCTGGCCCAACCTTGGCGGCGCTTCACCAGCTCCCCGAAAGCCGCCTGGTCCCTGGCCTGAGCTGCGATGATAAGCGCAGCTTCCGTAGCCTGAGCCAGATTGAGGAGCCCCCGCACCGCCACGTTTCAAAATCTCAATCAGCCTTCTTCTTGGTCGCATAGTCCACAATCGACAGTAGCAGGAAACCAACCCCCAACGCACCCAGGATTGCGGCGGGCACCATCATGCCGTTCTGCGCGTACCCGGAGGGATCGAACCCGTTCATGACTAAGCCCGCGGCGGCGAACCCGCCCGCCAGCGCGATCAAAACAATGCCGCTGCCCAGGCTTCGGCGGGCTTTGTCTTGCGGCTGCTGCTTGCCGCCAGCCGCGTCAGTGAGTTGGCGGATGAGCGCGGGGTCCAGCGTCTGGCCCTTCTCAAGCGCTTGAGACAGCAATTGGTGCGCCGACTGCTTAGTCCGTTCCCGCAGCCAGATCGGCACCAGGATTACAGCCGCCAAAAATCCGAAGAACACAAACGGAACAAATACATCCGCCGACATTGAGAAGTCTCCATAGCCCGGGGTCTCATCGCCCCATTTGCGAACATAGATGCGGTGAGTCAGGGGTTTGGATGCAACATTGTTTCAGCGGGCCAGGGCCGTGCGCAGGCGCCTCGTCATCAGCCCAACGAAGGCGAAACTCCCGGCAGCCAACAGCCGTTTTGTACGGCATCCCAGTCCGCACCGGCCCAGTCCGCCGCGAGGAGTAGGCCGGCCCCGCCAAGGGCGGCCAGACCGCCCGCACGCTGGGGCGCGATGGGATGGAATTGGATGAGGCTCAGCCAAAGCGCTTCGCGTAAACCTCCGGCTTGAAGCCCACAATAAGCGGTCCGCCGTCGTCCAGCACCGGCCGTTTGATCATCGACGGCTGCGCCAACATCAGCGCAACGGCTTTCTTTTCGGTCAGGCCCGCGCGATCCTGCTCAGGCAACTTCCGAAACGTCGTGCCGGCGCGGTTCAGAACAGTCTCCCAACCAGCTTCCTTCACCCATCGCTCCAGCGACGCCTTGTCGATGCCTTCGATCTTGTAATCGTGAAACCGGTAGGCAACGCCATGCTCATCAAGCCAGGCGCGCGCCTTCTTCATCGTGTCACAAGCCTTGATGCCATAAAGTGTAATTTGTTTCGTCTTAGCCATGCTGCGGACTATCGGCTTTTGCTTGACTCGTTCAACGCCAAAGCGTTCGCTCCGCCTCGATTTTTGGAGGCCCCCATGGCTGATGCGCTCACCTTCTACACAAACCCAATGTCGCGCGGGCGCATTGTGCGTTGGATGCTGGAAGAGATCGGCCAACCGTATGAAACCAAGGTCCTCGACTACGGCACGACAATGAAGGCGCCTGAATATCTCGCCGTCAACCCGATGGGCAAAGTGCCCGCGATCAAACATGGCGACGCGGTCGTCACCGAGTGCGCCGCTATCTGCGCCTACCTGGCCGACGCGTTCCCTCAAGCCAATCTGGCGCCTGCGTCACTGAAGGATCGCGCCGCCTACTATCGCTGGATGTTCTTCGCCGCAGGCCCCGTTGAAGCCGCGAGCACGAACACCGCCATGGGCGTTGTCGTCCCGCCCGAGCGGAAGGGGATGGTGGGCTACGGTTCACTGGGCGAAGTTGTTGATGCGCTTGAGCGCGCCGTTGACGGGCGCGAGTTCATTGCGGGCGATCGCTTCTCAGCGGCGGATGTTTATATCGGCGCGCAAATCGGCTGGGGCCTGCAATTCGGCTGGCTGGAGAAGCGGCCCGCTTTCGCCGCTTATTCAAGCCGTTTGCAGGCGCGCCCCGCAGCAACTCGCGCCCGCGAAATCGACGATGCGCTGATGGCCGCGCAAAAGAAGGACTAAAGCGTCGCGCGTTAGGTGCGCTCCATTGCTACCAGCCGCCGCCGCCGCCACCACCGCCACCACCGCCGGAAGACCCGCCGCCGCCGGAGCCTGACGAACTTGAGCTTTGCGGCAAGGCGGTGGTGACGCCGGAACTCATGCTGGCGATCATGGCGCTATTGAGCGCCGCAGCCGAGTTGAACGACGTTGAACTCCATGCCGGCCTGTAGGCCGCAGCCTCGGCAGGCATGGTTTTTTCAAAGTAGGATGTCCAGGGTTTCTCCACCCCGAGCGCAACCGCGTAAGGAAGGAACCGCTCGTAACGCTCCACGCTCATCATCGGCGGGCCATCGATCTTGCTCGCATTGAGCTGAAGCTTCTCAGCTGTTTCCATGTAGAGTTTGAAGCCCTCGATCTCGGTGCGCACCTGCTGGCCAAGAACTGTCGGCGCTGGCATCAGATACATGAATCCAAGATTGAGCGCCGCAAGCGCAACGACAGCGACTGTGTGCAGGAAAGTCCAATCCGGCGCCTGAGTGAGCGCGATCCCAAACGCCAGCAAACTCAGCGCCAAGGCGCCAAGCGTATAGCCCACGTTCCACCGGAAGAACGGCGCTCCATATTTGGCGCCAAGCCTTGCAACGAAGGAAGCGTGCGCGGCCGTGAAGCCCGCATCATACGCGCCGCCCAACACTTTCGTGCTCGCGCCGCCAAAGATCGCTTGCTCGAGAGCGACATCCTCATCCGCGAGCCCCGCCGCCGGCGCCGATTGCGGCGTGCGCGACAGCACAGTGGCCTTTTTGTCGGACGCATCGATGCGCATCCGTCCCTTGCTCGCGAGATGCATCAAAGTCGCGATCAGCGCGCGATGGCCGGTCACGCTGCGATAATAAATGTGATGCACCGCCGCCGGAGAGTAGCCGCGCGGCGCCTCATAGCGGGGGAACACAGGCCCTTTCACGGGATCGCGGCCAACCTTGTTGAAACCGCGCCACAGAAACCAGCCAAGGCCGCCCAGCGACGCCAGCAGAATCGCCAGCGCGCCGTTTCGTTGCCACCAGAGCATGCCGCGGTCGGCGCTCGATGGCGGATCTATGAGGCCCTTCTCGAAGCCCAACGCAACAGTAAGGCCCTCCCGAACATCCAATGGTCGCGTGCTCTCGAACACGTGCCGGCCGCCATCAGCGGCGTACCTATAGTCCTCGCCCTTTTCGCCAAACGCGCCGGTGTAGCCTTGCGCCGCCGTGATCCGCGCGCCGGGCGGCAGAACGATTGTCGCGCGGGCATGATTGATCGGAAACGCCCAGTAATTGCCGGTTACGTTCCAGTAGATTTCGTCATACCGTTCGAAATACCGGACCTGGTTTTTCACCTCGTACTTGATCTCGAACGTATGAGGGCCGTGCTCCAAAAAAAACCCTGGATCGCCTACGCGCACGCGGAACGCATTGCCTTCTTCGCTGGTCTCAAAGGGCTCTTCACGCCCATCGCGCCGGACGCTTATGATGTCGTACTGAAATGGCAGGCGCGCACTCCCGTTTTCGTAGTAGCGAGGCAAGTCGCGAAATATCCCGCGTTGGATCTCGATCCCGGCGACTGTGACAACGAGTGTTTCAGTGACGACAATATCGCCATCCTGCGACACCTCGATCACGACATCGAAATCGTCGATCTGTTCGCGCGCCACCAACGGCGCAGCCGCGCCAAGCGGCGCCGCGACAAGCCAGAACAACGCCAGCAACAGGCCTGCGAAGCGCATCAATCCCGCCCCATGCTCACCGACGGCGCGGCGCGCTCCGTAGTTTCGATCTCGAAGAACGGCGTCGCCCGGAATCCGAACGCCTTCGCGATCAGGTTGCCGGGAAAGGTCTCGATGGCTGTGTTCAATTCGCGCGTTGCGCCATTGAAGAAGCGCCGCGCCATTTCGATCTTGTCCTCAGTGTCGGACAATTCTTTCTGAAGCTCGAGAAAGTTTTGGCTTGCTTTCAGCTCGGGATAGGCTTCCGCCACTGCGATCAACCGCGCCACTGGTTTGGACAAAGCGCTTTCGGCGGGTCCGCGTTCGCCGGGGTCGTCGCCCGCCGCTTGGGCCTGCGCGCGCTTGGCCGCGACCTCCGCGAACAATTGCGCTTCGTGCGCCGCGTAGCCCTTCACGGTCTCCACCAAGCGCGGAATGAGGTCGGCGCGGCGCTTCAGCTGCACGTCGATGTCGGCCCAGCCGTTACGCACCATTTGGCGGCGCCCGACCAGGCCATTGAAAGTGAGCACCGCGCCGATCAGCAAAAGCGCGACAATAAGCAAACCGATCAGCACGTGACCTCCAAAGACATGGAGGCGCCAGCATACCGACCGCCGCTGCAACTTGGAAACGGCTTGGCGGGCTAATGGTGGGCGCGGCAGGGATTGAACCTGCGACCCCTCCCGTGTGAAGGGAGTGCTCTCCCGCTGAGCTACGCGCCCTCAAGGCCCGGGCCCCGAAGGGCGCGGACCATGATGCGCGCGTCCGCCTGCGTCAAGCGGCCTCAAGTTGGCCGACCCGCTGCGCCTTGACGGCGCGACCGCGTTGATGTGCTATTGCGAATAATTCGCAACTATAGGGAGTGCTCCCCTGACCAACCTTATCAGCCGTCGCGGGTTTGCCCTTGGCGCATCCGCCGCCGCGCTCGCAGCCTGTGGCGCGAACAGCGAGGACGCATTCGTGAACGTGTATTCGGCGCGCCATTACGACGCCGACCGCCGTTTGTACGACGCCTTCGAAGAAGCCACTGGCGTCGAGGTTCGCGTGCTCCCGGCGAATGCCGAGCAATTGCTGGAGCGGCTACGGGTCGAAGCGGAGGCCACGGAAGCTGACGTGGTGGTCGCCGCCGACGCCGGCAATCTCTGGCGCATCAAGGAAGCCGGCCTGCTCCAAAACGTCACCACATCGGCGCTTGAACAGGGTGTGCCCCAACGACTGCACGACCCGGATGGCGCGTATTGGGGTTTCACCAAGCGCGCGCGCGTCATCATCTATCGCAAAGACGCCATTGATCCAGCCGCTCTCTCCAGCTTCGATGACCTCACAAATCCCGACCTGCGCGGCAAGATTGTCATGCGCAGTTCGACCAACACCTACCAACTCTCGACGCTTGCTTCGCGCATTGAACGCCTTGGCGCGGCCAACGCGCGCGCCTGGGCTGCTGGCGTGCGCGCCAACTTCGCGCGCGATCCCCAAGGCAGCGACACCGACCAGATCAAAGCAGTCGCCGCTGGCGAGGCAGTCGCTACGGTGTGCAATCACTACTACGCCATCCGCCTGCAAAACTCAGCTGATCCGGCCGATCGTGCTGTCGCGGAAAAAGTTGGCCTTATTTTTCCGGATCAAGCTGGCTCAGGCGCGCACGTGAATATTTCTGGGGCGGGCGTCACCGCCCACGCAAAGCGTCGCGACCGAGCGATCATGTTGCTTGAATATCTCGTCAGCGACGCGGCGCAGACAATGCTTGCGCCTTTGAACGATGAATACCCGATCCGGCCCAGCATCGCGCCCTCGCCAGCGCTCGCGGCGCTAGGCGCGTTCCGCGAGGAAGATATCCCGCTCGACGCACTTGGACGCCACCAAGCGGAAGCCGCCAGCATCTTTGAGGAAGTTGGTTGGCGCTAGCGGGCGAACTCCGGGGCGCACAGCGACCAGCGCGAATAGACGGCGTTACGATTGCATCGGCGTTGGCGGGCGTGGTGTGCACAGCGCCGGCCTTAGCTGTCCTCGCTCTTGCGATCAGCAGCGGGGCGAATAGTGCGCTTCAGGGATCGCTGCTGCGCGACGGCGCCATGGGCACGTTTATGCTGATGCTTGTTGGCGGCGGCGGCGCTGTTGCGTGCGGCGCCGTTGCGGCTTGGCTGGTGAGCCTTTGCCAATTCCCAGGCCGCGGCATGTTCGAGTGGTTGCTTGCGTTGCCTTTAGCGGCGCCGAGCTACATCCTCGCTTACGCCTACGGCGCCATGACCTGGGCGGGCGCATCGCCGGTCGTTGTCCAGGGCTTCTGGGGCGCGGCGTTTATCTACACCGCCGGGCTTTATCCTTACGTCTACCTCTCGGCGCGCGCGGCTTTCGCTAGCCAGTCAGCGTGCGCGCTTGAAGCCGCTCGCACTTTGGGCGCTTCACCCTGGCGCATGTTCACACGCATCGCCTTGCCCTTGGCGCGACCAGGCATCGCGGCGGGCGGCGCGCTAGCGTGTATGGAAATCGCCGCTGACTACGGCGCGGCGCAACACTTCGGCGTCACCACGCTTTCAACCGCAGTGTTTCGCGCTTGGTACGCGCATGGTGCACCGGGTCTCGCCCTGCAGATATCGGCGGTGCTGCTGATCGCAGCCACCGCCTTTCTGGTTATTGAGCGGCGCGCGCGCGGACGCGCGGCCTATGCAGGAGGTTCGACACGTTGGCGGCCTTTGCCGCGCGTGGACCTTCGCGGCGCGTCCCGGTTTCTCGCGTTTGCGTTCTGCGCGGCGCTCGTCATGTTCGGCGCGGCTCTGCCCTTGGTTTGGTTGGCTCGGCTGGCTTTGATGCACGCCAATGTCGAAGACATCGCCCAGCCGTTTCTCAACTCGGTGCTGCTCGCGGGCGTCGGCGCCGTCGTCACACTGCTGCTCGCGACGGCGATCGCCGTCGCCGCGCGCAGCGCCGGCGGCGCGGGAAAATTTGTACTCCACGCCGCCGGCGTCGGCTATGCGGCGCCAGGCGCTGTCATCGCCATGGGCGCGCTTGGTCTGTTTGGACTCGCGCGCGACGCCGGGATCGTCGGGGGATTGGGCGCCGGCCTCGCACTCTGCGCGCTGATCTGGACGTACGCGGCGCGTTTCGCCTCTGCTGGCGTGCAGCCGATCGACGCCGGCCTGACGCGCCTTTCGAAAGGCCTGGATGCGTCCGCGCGCATCCTGGGCGCTGGCCCCTGGCGGCGTATTCTGCATATTGACCTGCCGATCGCCGCACCCAGCCTGATCGCCGCGGCGCTCATTCTGTTTGTCGAAATCCTGAAAGAACTCCCGGCCACCTTGATCCTGCGCCCGTTCAATTTCGACACGCTGGCGGTCAAGGCCTACGCCTATGCGAGCGACGAGCGATTGTTGGAAGCGGCTGCGCCGTCGCTGCTGATCTTTCTCGCGGGTTTGGCGCCAATCTTCATCCTCACGCGTGGCATCGGCCGCGCCCGCGCAGGCGCGAGATGAGCAGCATCAGCCTTTCCCATGTTCGCCGCGCCTATGGCGGCGTGACAATTCTCGATGATGTGTCGTTGGCGGCGCCCGAAGGAGAGGTGCTCGCACTGCTTGGCCCCTCGGGCTCAGGCAAAT
>JAEUMU010000132.1 GCA_016791325.1 Hyphomonadaceae bacterium | reverse complement strand
AATGGGGAGTCTGGCTCCCGCCAAGAAGCCATAGCCACGGCCCGATAGCGTCCGCAAGTAGCCGTCAGCGTAACCGAGCGCGACGGTAGCGACGCGCATTCTCCGCGGTGCGGTGCAGGTGGCGCCGTAGCCGAACGTTTCTCCAGCCTCCACCTCGCGCACCTGCAAGATCGGCGCGTCAATGGTCGCCGCCGTCGCGAGCGGGGGATTGCCGCTGTCGAGCGCCGCCGATCCGTACAACCCGACACCGGGGCGGATTAGATCGAAATGATAGTCCGCTCCCATCAACGCGCCCGCTGTCGCTGCGAGGCTCAGGGGAGCTTTCGGGAAAAGGCTGGCCGCATCGATGAAGCGCTGGCGTTGGACGCCGTTCATTGCGTGATCGAGCGTCGACCCGCAGGCGAGGTGGCTCATCACCAGCACCAACGAAGCGCCCTTGAGCGCCACCGCCGCTTGCGCCATTTCCTCCGGCCCGACACCTAAACGGTTCATGCCCGTATCTATGTGCAGCGCCGCAGGGCCGCGCGCGGCCCAAAGTTTGATCTGCGCCAGCGAGTTCAAAACCGGGGTCAGTTTCGCCGCGCCGAACTCGCCCGCGTCATTATCGCCGGGCCCGTTCAGCACCAGAATTTGCGGTCCCTCGCCAAGCGCTGCGCGCACGGCCAGCGCCTCGTTCGCGGTGGCGGTGAAGAAAACACGCGCCCCCGCCTTCGCCAGCGTCCGCGCCGCATCATCGGCGCCGAGCCCGTACGCGTTTGCCTTCACGACAGCCGCAACCGCCGCGCTGGGCGCGCGTTTCTTGAAGAAGCGCCAATTCTCAGCGATCGCCTCTTGGTCGACGCGCAGCCGCGCCAGTCTAGGCGCGGGAGATGGAGCTGAAGCGGGTGAACTGGCCGTGGAAATTGAGATGCACCGTTTCGATGGGGCCGTGGCGGTTCTTGCCTACAATCAGCTCGGCGCGATTGGCAACGGCGTCCTTCTTAGCCTGCCAGGTCATGTGCGCTTCGGTGCCGCGCTCGGGTTCGGCGCGGCTTAGATAGTATTCCTCGCGATAGACGAACATGACGATATCGGCGTCCTGCTCGATAGAGCCAGATTCGCGCAGGTCGGAGAGCTGCGGGCGTTTATCGTCGCGCGATTCCACTTGCCGCGAGAGCTGTGAGAGCGCGATCACCGGCACGTGCAGATCCTTGGCCAGCGCCTTCAGCCCTTGGGTGACCTCGCTCACCTCCTGCACACGCCCATCGCTCTTGCGTGAACTCGTCGTCACCAACTGCAGATAGTCCACCACCACCAGATCGAGGCCCGATGTGCGTTTGAGCCGGCGCGCCCGGCTGTGCAGCTGGGCGATGGAAATGCCTCCGGTTTCATCGATGTGGAGCGGCAGCGTGTGCAACTCGGCGGCGGCGTCGACCAGCCGGCCATACTCGCCCGTGTCGATCTTGCCCTGACGAATGCGGTGGGATTCGATGCCTGCGAAATCCGAGAGCAGGCGCGTGGCCAATTGTTCGCCGGACATTTCCAGCGAGAAGAACCCGACCGTGCCACCCGTATGCTCGGTGCTTTTGCCGGCCTTCTGCTTCGCCCGCGCAACGTTCATCGCCAAATTCAGCGCCAGCGCGGTTTTGCCCATGGAAGGGCGCCCGGCGAGGATGATCAGGTCAGATTTGTGCAGACCGCCCAGCAAATGGTCGAGATCGCGAAAGCCGGTGCCGATCCCGGAAACGTCAGAGCCCCGGTTTTTCGCCGCTGTCGCAACTTCGATGGAAGCGGTGATTGCGCTCTTGAAATCCTGGAAGCCGCGGTGCCCGGTCCCGGTTTCGGCCAATGTGAACAGCGTGCGCTCAGCTTCTTCGATGATGTCGCTGGCCTTGTGGTCGTCGGGCGGATTTTCTGCGAGATCGGTAATCACCGTGCCGATACGGATAAGTTCGCGCCGCAACGCCAAATCATAGATCAGCTGCGCATAGGATTGCGCCTGCGCGGAGAGGGGCGCGGCCGCATCGAGCAGCTTCATCAAATAGATCGCACCGCCGATCTCCTGAATGCCGCCGTCGCGCGTGAAGCGCTCCTTCAGGGTCACGCCATCGGCAAGCTCGCCGCGCGCGATACGCTCAACGCATGCCGCAAAGATGCGCCCGTGCACCGGATCGTAGAAATGCTTGTCTTGCAGCTGCGGCGTGATGCGGTTGTAGGTCTCGTTATCGTGCAGGATGGCGCCGAGCAGCGCTTGTTCGGCCTCAAGGTCATGGGGCATGGCGCGCGGTTGCGGCGCCGCGGCTGGGGCTGAAAGCGGGAGCGATGGTTGGCTCGTCATCGCCGGGACCATGGCGCGATTCGCGGCGGCAATCGTTCACGGGCCGAAATCTTGACGCGGATTTTGCTGAGTCCTCCACCTGCCTTTGTTGTTGACGTGAAACGGATACGCCGCCGCGATTCCTCGCGCAGCAAAAAGCCCGCGCCTTACGGCGCGGGCTTTCGCAACGTGTTTGCGGATGCCTCGCTTTATTCGGCGCGCGCGGCCGGATCGTTGGCGATTGAAGCAGCCGCCAATTCCTTGGCTTGCGCTTCGGCGTCGGCGCGTTGAGCTTCCACCGCCGAAGCGATGACATTCTCGCCGCGCGCCTGGCGCTCGGCCTCATCGGTCGAGCGGGCCACGTTCACCTTGATGTTGGCATAAACTTCCGCATGCAGGCGCACGCGCAAATCATAAACGCCAATCGTCTTGATCGGCTTGTCCAGCACCACCGAGCTACGTTCCACCTTCGCGCCGGTTTTGACGATCTCGTCGGCGATGTCGCGAGAAGAAACCGAGCCATAGAGCTGGCCGGCTTCGCCCGCCTGGCGGATCAGCACGTAGGATTGGCCGTCGATTTTGCCGGAAGCCTTCTCAGCGTCGGCGCGGGCGGCGGCGTTCTTCGCTTCGATGTCGGCGCGGCGCGCCTCGAACAGTTTGCGGTTGGTTTCGGTCGCGCGCAGGGCCTTCTTCTGCGGAAGCAGGAAGTTGCGTGCGAAGCCGTCGCGGACTTTCACCTCGTCGCCAATGGCGCCGAGATTTTCCACGCGTTCAAGCAGGATGACATGCATAGTGTGAGCCTCCTACTGAACCGCGAACGGCAGCAGCGCCAATTCGCGCGCGCGCTTGATGGCGCGGGCGAGTTCGCGTTGCTTCTTGGCCGAGACGGCGGTGATGCGCGCAGGAACGATCTTGCCCTTTTCGCTGATGTAGCGCTGGAGCAGCTTCACGTCCTTGTAGTCGATCTTCGGCGCAGCCGAGCCCGAGAACGGGCACACTTTACGCCGGCGGCCGAACGGGCGTCGCGCGGGAATGTTGGAGATGTTGAACTTGGGGGCGCCTTTTTGCGACATGATTATTCCTCCCCGCCTTCAAAATCGCCGCCGAACTCTTCGCCCTCGCGGCCTTCGCGGCGGGCGCGGCGGCGCTCTTCGCGATCGCGGCGCGCTAGGATCGGCGAGGGCTCTTCGTCGAGCGCTTCAACGCGAATGGTTTTGTAGCGCATCACGTCTTCGTTGATCTTGAGCCGGCGCTCGAGTTCGGCCACCGCGGTCGGCGGGCAATCGAGGTTGAGCAGGGCGTAGTGGCCCTTGCGGTTCTTGCGGATGCGATAAGCGAGATTGCGCAGGCCCCAATACTCGGTCTTGCCGACGTGGCCGCCCAACTCCTTCACGGTGTTGGTGATATCTTCGACAAGAGCGTCGACTTGCTGCGGCGAGATTTCCGGCCGCGCAATAAGCACGTGTTCGTAATAAGCCATTGTGTCCTTCCGGATGGACGGGCGGCGCCTCGGCGGGGGAAGATGGCCCGCCAAAACGATGGACCCCGAGCACAAGGATTTGCCTCGGGGCCGCCAGTCGCGAAGGCGCGGAAAATACTCATTTCCGTCCCGGAAGCAAGGGTCTCAGAGGAGCGCCCAGGTTTCCGTCGCCACTGCATAAGCCCCGATCAGGCCGTTGGCCGCCACATGCGCGGCAATAGGCCCCGTCAGCGATCGGGTGCGGTAAAGCGTAACCGCAAACGCAGCGCCCGCCAGCGCTCCCGCCAGCCAGCGCCCGTGCATGGCTCCGAACAGCAGGCTGGTGACGAGGAAGGCGGCCCATCCGAACGCGGCGGGCGCGGCGTGCTCGAACCGGCGCTTCACCAGCGCGCGATGCAGGTAGCCGCGAAAGACCAGCTCCTCCGCCAGCGGCACGATGAGAACGAAACCAAACAGCCGCAGCGCCACCCAGGCCGCGGCCTCGCCGGGGGGCGACCCCGCCAGCCACGCGCCTAGCGCGTCGCCCTCAATTGCGGGCTCCGTCGCGATCCAAAGTGCTCCCACCATCAGCCCGATCAAGATCGGCTCGAGCGTGAGTCCCCCCAGTAACGGCTTGATCCGCCCCCAACAGGCCCAGATCACACCCGCCGGCGCCAGGATCGCCGCCGCGCCTATCCAATACGCCTCCGGGCCGAACATGCCCCCGGCGATGCGCGCGCCCATCAGCGCCACAAACGGCGCGAGCAGCGCGCCTGCCAGCACAAGTGCAGGATCGTTCACGGGCCTGGCAGGCGCGCGCTCCGCGCGAAACCAAGCGATCTGATGAGTGGCCGCCATCAACGAAAGCGTCACCGCCAGGAACATCACCCAACCCGCCTGCGCATGAAAACCGTCAAGCGCGATCTCTGGCGAAATATAAGCGCCGACGCCGATCAGCGCGGCAATGCGCAGCGCGTTGGATATCCAGATCGCCGCCACCGCCAGCGGCAGCAGTAGAAACACGTGCGGAAAGCGCAGATCCTTGCGGAACGCAAAGATGTAGAGGCTGAACATCGCGAGCACGAGGGCAATGCCTTCATAGCCTGAGCACGCCGCATCTATGCGCACCACGAAATCGCCAGCGCCCAAATGGCGGGCGGCAGGATCGACGAACGCGGCGTCGTCGAACAGACTCAAGATGAAATAGGATGCGTGCAGCGTCGCTGAGGAGAGCGCGTCCCAGGAATTCTGCGAAAGCGGCAACGCTGCGAAGGTCAATCCGCCTGTCAGCAGCGCCACTACGTAGGCGCTGGTGTTGCGCGCCAGGAATGTGCGCCAGAACGAAAACGGCGCCAGCGCCAGCGCCGCGCACGCCAACATCGCCGCCCCCACGCCGAGCCAGATTGCAAACGCCGCCCAAGGCGCGTGTTCATGCGGCGTGCGGAATATCGGCAGCATCGCCACCAGCACGGCAAGCAAAGCGCATTCGCCCGCCAACCAGCGTCCCCAGCGCCGCCTCTGCGCGGCGGCAAGCCACATACGCGCCGTCTCCTGCGCCCGCGCCAGTACCAGCAACGCGAACGCCGCGGCTCCGAAAATGGCTGCGTAACACATCCATTTCAGCGCCGTGTTCGCTCCGCTCCAAAGCGGGTCGGGCGCGGTCACAGCCCATGGATAATGGTAGTAGCGGTCGATGAGCGCGAGTTGCAGCAGCACGAAGCTGATTATCGCGGCGGCGCGGAGAAACACCCGCCACGCGCCCGGCGCGCAAGCGCGGGTCTGCTCTCCGATGCCAATGGCGCTCACGCCCGCCCCCTGGGCTCTCGCTTGCAGGTCTTAACGTTGCGCGCGTCGGCGATTGAAATGCTCGCGCACGAACAACGCCGCCGCCAGCACGATGGCAAGCGCCGCAAAGCCCTGGCTGACATCGATCTCTGGGGCCGCGGGCACGCCGCCGCCACCGCCCCCGCCACCGCCGCCACCACCGCCGCCGCCGAGGTTGATGCAGATTCCCAAGATGCAGATCGTGCTCGCGGAGGCCGCGCTGGTCATGGCGGCGAAAGCTGCAGCCGCGCCAGTGATCGTCTTGGTGATGTTCGTCATGTCATCCTCCCAGAGTTTGGGAGATTGCACCTCAATTGGCGTCGTGGGGTCCAGCGCGCTCCCCGTGAGCGCTCGCGCCTCAAGCTTAATTTCTCCAGCGAGGGTTTGCCGCCGTTCCGAGCTCGCGCGGGGTTTCGTCTTATTCGCAGTTCCTTGCCGTCGGCGCGCCTCTGCGCTAGCGACGCGCCATGACAACAGCTTTCATTTTTCCCGGCCAGGGCAGCCAGGCCCCGGGCATGGGCAAGAGCCTTAACGACGCCTTCGCCTCTGCGCGCGAGGTGTTTCAGGAAGTCGATGAAGCGCTGGGAGAGCGTCTGTCCAAACTCATTTTCGAGGGGCCGGCCGAGCAACTCACCCTAACCGCCAACGCCCAGCCGGCTTTGATGGCGGTCAGCGTCGCAGCCGCGCGCGTGCTGGAGCGTGAATTCGGGGTTGCGCCGTCGAAGGCCGCCTTCGTCGCCGGCCATTCGCTTGGCGAATATTCCGCCTTGGCCGTGGCTGGTTCACTGGGCTTGGCCGATACCGCGCGTCTCCTGCGCATCCGCGGCGACGCCATGCAGGCGGCGGTTCCGGTAGGCGAAGGCGCAATGGCCGCTCTCATCGGCAAGGTGGATGTGGCCTTGGCGGAGCAAATCGCAGCGGCGGGCGCCGCCGCGGGTGTGGTCGTGGTCGCGAACGATAACAATGTCGGCAACGTCGTGATCTCAGGCTCAAAGGCTGGGATCGACGCCGCGCTCGCCGCGGCGAAGGAGAAGGGCGCGCGCGCGATCGCATTGAACGTCTCCGCGCCGTTTCATTCCCCGTTGATGCAGCCCGCCGCCGAGGCGATGGCCGAAGCGCTGCAGAGTGTTGAGTTCGCGCCGCTGGCCTCGCCGCTGGTGGCCAATGTTACTGCGCGTCCCGTGCACGAGCCGGCGCTCATTCGCAAACTCCTGGTCGAGCAAGTTACGGGCCGCGTGCGCTGGCGCGAAAGCATCGAGTGGATGGCCGCCGATGGCGGTGTCACCCGCTTCGTCGAAATCGGCGCCGGCAAGCAGCTCTCCGGCATGGTCAAGCGCAATGCGCCCGATGCGGAAGCCGTGGCCTTGAACGAACCGGCTGATCTCGAAGCCTTCGCCAAGACTATCTGATGCGCCAGGTCGCCTGATGCGCCAGGTCGCGCTGCTTCGCGGCGTCAATCTCGGCAAACGCAAGCTCATCATGTCCGAGCTGCGCGCGTTGGCTGAGCGCGCCGGCTACACCAACGTCACGACGTTGCTCGCCAGCGGCAACCTCATCCTGGATGCGCGTGAGAAGGGGGCCAAACTCGAAGCCGCATTGGAGAAAATGATCCACGCCGGCTTAGGTTTGAAGACTGACATCCACGTTCGCACCGGCGCAGAACTTGCGGCCGTCGTCGCAGCCAACCCGTTCAAAGCGTTCGCGAAGGCGAGCCCGAGTTTCATGGTGGCGGCCTTCATGCGGGCGCCGGCCTCAGCCGCCGAGCTTGCCGCCATGGCCGCCAGCGCCGAAACAGGCGAGGAATGGAAGCAGGGGCCAGGCTGCCTCTACATCAAGTTTCCCAACGGTCAGGGCCCCTCCAAGCTCAAATCCCCCAAGCTCTCCACCGCGCGCAACTGGAACACGGTCACCAAGCTTGCGGCGTTGGCCGGCGGCGAATAAGCCGGGCTGAAAATAAGGATGCGCCATGTTTAATCTCCAAGGCAAAACCGCGCTCGTTACGGGCGCTTCCGGGGGCATCGGCGGCGCGATCGCCAAGGCGCTGGCCGTCCAGGGCGCGCGCGTTGCGCTTTCGGGCACGCGCGTCGAAGCGCTGGAAAAAGTGCGCGCCGAACTCGGCGGCGAACACGTGATCACGCCGTGTAATCTGTCCGACGCGGCCGCGGTGGATGGGCTCGTGGGCCAAGCGGAGGCCGCCTTGGGCGGCAAGCTCGACATCCTGGTCGCCAACGCCGGCATCACCAAGGATGGCCTGCTGCTGCGCATGAAGGATGAGGATTTCCAGAGCGTCCTGCGGATCAACCTGGAGGGCTATTTCCGCCTCTCGCGCGCAGCCCTGAAGACGATGATGAAAAACCGCTGGGGCCGCATTATCGGCATCACCTCGGTTGTAGGCGTCACGGGAAACCCCGGTCAGGCGAACTACGCCGCCTCCAAGGCTGGCATGATCGGCTTCACCAAGGCGCTGGCCGCCGAGGTCGCCAGCCGCAACGTGACGGCCAATTGCATCGCGCCCGGCTTCATCGCCTCTCCAATGACGGATGTCCTGAACGAGACGCAAAAGGCAGCGCTTTTGGGCAAGATTCCCGCCGGCAGGCTGGGTGAGGGCGCGGATGTGGCCGCCGCTGCGGTTTTCCTGGCCAGCGAGGAGGCGGGCTACATCACCGGCCAAACGCTCCATGTGAATGGCGGCATGGCCATGATTTAGGGCTGCTTCCGGGGGGCGGGCGGCGCGAAAAAAGCTTGCGCCTTGGCGCACCTGTGGTCAAAAGGCCGCTCACAAGCGCCCGATCAGGGCGTTACCAATATTTCAGCACTGGCGAGGCGTGCATGTCGGAAGTTTTTGAGCGCGTGAAGGCGATCGTGATCAAGCACCTCGAGGCCCCGCCGGAGAAGGTGACCGAAAAGGCGTCCTTCATCGACGATCTGGGCGCCGATAGCTTGGATAACGTCGAGCTTGTCATGGCGTTCGAAGAAGAATTCGGCATCGAAATTCCAGATGACGCCGCCGAGCACATCCAAACCGTGGGCGACGCGGTGAAGTTTATCTCGGAGAAGCAGGGCTAACGCCCGCGCGATGTCGGGCGGAACACCCCCCGCGGCGCGGCGTGTCGTCATTACTGGCATCGGGCTCGTCACCCCGCTGGCCGCATCGCGCGAGGCCACGTGGGAGCGCCTGGTGGCCGGCAAATCCGGCGCCAACAAGATTGAGCACTTCAAGGTGGACGATCTGCCCGCGCGGATCGCCTGCGTCGTACCGCGCGTCGATGGCCGCGGCGGCGGCGCAGGCGATGCGCACGCGTTCGATCCCGACAAGACCATGTCGGCGAAGGAACGCCGGCGCATCGAGGATTTTATCCTCTTCGCCATAGCCGCTGCGGACGAAGCGGTGGCCGATAGCGGTTGGCAACCGCAGAGCGACGAAGAGAAGAACCGTACCGGGGTGCTGATCGGCTCCGGCATTGGCGGCATTGAAGCCATCGGCGCCAATCAGCTCATTCTCGAGAAGGACGGTCCGCGCAAGATCTCGCCTTTCTTCATTCCCAGTGCATTGATCAATCTGGCTTCCGGCCAGGTTTCAATTCGCCACGGCTTCCGTGGCCCGAACCATTCCGTCGTCACCGCCTGCGCGACTGGCGCGCACGCGGTGGGCGACGCTGCGCGCCTCATTCGTTACGGCGATGCCGAGGTAATGGTGGCGGGCGGGGCGGAAGCGGCCGTGTGCCGGCTGGCGATGGCTGGTTTCTGCGCGCTGCGGGCGCTCTCATCCGGCTACAACGAAACCCCCGAGCAGGCTTCGCGCCCCTACGACAAAGATCGCGATGGCTTCGTCATGGGCGAAGGCGCCGGCTGCTTGGTGCTCGAAGAGTACGAGCACGCCAAGGCGCGCGGCGCAAAGATTTACGCCGAGGTGAAAGGCTATGGCCTCTCAGGCGACGCCTACCACATCACCGCCCCCGCCGAGGATGGCGACGGCGGGTTCCGCGCGATGAGCGCCGCACTTAAGGATGCGGGCCTCAGCCCGGGCGATATCGATTATGTGAACGCCCACGGCACCTCGACGCCGCTAGGCGATGAGATCGAGTTGAAAGCGGTGGAGCGCTTGTTCGGCAATTCCGCCGCCAACCTTTCGCTCTCCTCCACTAAGTCCGCGATCGGCCATCTGCTTGGCGCCGCCGGCGCGGTGGAAGCGATTTTCTGCGCCCTCGCCATCCGCGACGGCATCATCCCGCCGACGCTGAATCTCGACAATCCGTCCGTGGAAACCGCCATAGATTTGACGCCCAAGACCGCCAAGAAACGGCCGGTGAAGGCGGCAATGTCCAATTCATTCGGTTTCGGCGGCACGAACGCCGCCGTCATCCTGACCGCGGTGAGCTGATGGCGCGCCGCTCCGCGCCGCCGCCCCGGCCGCGACGGTCCGGCGGTTTGCTTTCGATCCTGTTTTCTCTGGCGTTCATGGCGGCGGCTGCGGCTGTGCTCGGCGCGCTCTGGTTCGTGGTGGATACAAGCCGCCCCGGCCCCTCCACAGAACCCGCCGCCTTCATGGTGGAGCGCGGCGCCAGCGCAGCCGCGATCGGCCAAGCGCTCGAAGAGCAGCACCTGATCCGAAGCGCGCTCATGTTCCGTCTCGCTTCGCGCGCCTATGCAGATGGCCGCGGGCTGCAAGCCGGCGAGTATCAGATTCCGGCTGGCGCGCCGTTGCGTGAAATCGTGCGTATGATGGCCGACGGCGAAGCGCTTATGCACGCCATCACGTTTCCGGAAGGCATCACAATCGCCGCGGCCATGCGCATCATCGAACAGTCCGATGTGTTGACCGGCGATATGCCCGAAGCCCCGCCCGAGGGCTCGATCCTGCCCGACACCTACCACATCCAGCGCGGCATGACGCGCGCGGCCCTGTTGCAGCTGATGCGTGAGGCGCATGATCGCGCGGTGGCGGAGATTTGGGCCAACCGCGCCCCGAACCTGCCCATCACCACGCCCGAGCAATTGGTCAATCTCGCCTCGATCGTCGAACGCGAAACCGGCGTGCCGGAAGAGCGGCCGATGGTGGCGGCGGTTTTCATCAATCGCCTGCGCGTGCCGATGCGGCTCGAAACCGATCCGACCATCATTTACGGCGTCTGCTTGCGCCACCCCGATCGCTGCAACGATGGGCGTCTGGTCAATGCGCAAGGCCAGCGCCGCACTATCCGCGCAAGCGAAATCGCGCTCGATACCGGCTACAACACCTATCGTATCGATGGCCTGCCGCCGACGCCGATATCCAACCCTGGCCGCGCCGCGCTCGAAGCCACCGCCAACCCCGCGCAGTCGGACGCGCTGTTCTTCGTCGCAGACGGAACCGGCGGCCATATCTTCGCGCGCACTTTGGCCGAGCATAACGCCAACGTCGCGCGTTGGCGCGAGATCGAAGCCCAGCGCTTGGCTCAGCAACGCGCGGCGCCTTAAGAGCGCGTGCTTCGCGGCCGATTCCGCTGTAATCAGCCCCTATGAGCATATCAGGCATGACCGGCTTCGCCCGCGCCGAGGGCGAGCACCAGGGCCAGCGCTGGATTTGGGAGCTGAAAAGCGTCAATGGGCGCGGGCTCGATCTGAAGCTGCGCTTGCCGCCGGGTTTCGATGCGCTCGAACCTCCCGCCCGCGCCGCCGCCAGCGCCCGCTTCAAGCGCGGTTCGGTGCAGGCCGCGCTCACGCTTACGCGCGACGCCGCCGCGGCCGCCCCCGTAAAGATCGACATCGGCTTGATCGAGCGCCTGCTCGAAGCCGGTGCGCCGCTGATCGAAGCCAAGCGTGTCCGCAAGCCAAGCTGGGATGGGCTGCTGGCCGTGCGCGGCGTCGTGCAAAGCGAGGAGGGCGTCGCACAGTCGGAGGAAGAGCGCGCAGCGCTTGATGCCGCTTTACTCGCCGGGCTTGAGCGCGCCTTCGATGCCCTGGCCGAAGCCCGCCAGAGTGAAGGGCGCATGCTGGCCGCCGCCTTGAGCGAAGCTGGCGATCGTATGGACGCCCTCATCACCGCCGCGCGCGCCAGCGCCGCCACTGCGCCGGCCGCCGCGCTTGAGCGCATCCGCCAGCGTCTTGAATCGCTCGCACCGGAAACCAAGCTCGATCCCGCGCGCGTGGCGCAGGAAGCCGCGATCGCCGCCGCCCGGGCCGACGTGCAGGAAGAATTGGAACGCCTCGCAGCTCACGCGCACGAACTGCGCGCGCTGCTCGCAAAGCCCGAACCCGCCGGCCGTCGGCTCGATTTTCTGAGCCAAGAACTCACCCGCGAAGCCAATACGCTGTGCTCGAAATCCGCCGATCTCGAACTCACGCGGATTGGCCTCGATCTCAAAGCCGTGGTCGATCAGATCAAGGAGCAGGCCGCCAATGTTGAATGAACACGTCGCGCGGCGCGGCCTGATGTTCGTGCTGTCCAGCCCCTCCGGGGCCGGCAAATCCACGCTCGCGCGCAAGCTTTTGGAGGAGGATGCGAATATGTCGCTCTCCGTCTCCGCCACCACGCGCGCGCCCCGCCCCAGCGAGGTCGATGGCCGCGAGTACAAGTTTCTTGGCAAGCAACAGTTCGAAGAAATGGCCGATCGCGGCGAGTTTCTCGAACATGCGATGGTGTTCGGCAATCATTACGGCACGCCGCGCGCGCCGGTGGAGGCCATGTTGATCCAGGGCAAGGACGTTCTGTTTGACGTCGATTGGCAGGGCGCGCGCGCTTTGCGCGCCGCCGAGCCGCAAGATGTCGTCGGCATCTTCATCCTGCCCCCCTCAATGGCCGAGCTTGAGCGGCGCCTGCATGCGCGAGCTGAAGATAGCGCCGATGTGATCGCCCAGCGCATGGCTCGTTCGCTCAACGAGATCAGCCACTGGGAAGAATACGATTATGTTCTGGTCAACACGCTGCTCGAACAGACTCTCGCGCAAGTGAAGCAGATACTCGCCGCCGAGCGTTTAAAGCGTCATCGCCAGCTCTGGCTGAAATTGCATGTCGAGCGTCTGAGACAGGGGATTTGATCATGCGCGCATGGGCTTTGGTTGTTTCCGCGTTCGCGCTGGGTGCGTGTAGCCAGGAAGCGCCACAGGAAGACGCCGCGATATCTTCGCCCGCTTTTATCGCGGCCGGCGCCTGTTACGCTCGCAGCCATGACGCGGCGCATTTGGCCGCGCACCCTCAACAGCGTGTGGATTCTTTCTACCTTCGCGATGCCGGGCCAGCTTGGCGTCCGGTGGCGGGGCCGGGCCAGTTTCATGTCGCGTTCGGGTTCCGCCTCCGCGGCACGCCTGATGTTTATAGCGGCGTCGCGGCCTGCGCGGCGGAGGGTGAGGGCGCGACCTGCACGGTGGAAGGCGATGGTGGCGCGTTTACGCTCGCCCATGATGGGCAAAGCCTCCGCCTTAGCCTCACGCGCCTGGAGGCGGAGGGCCCAAATGATTTCAGCCCCGATCTCGCCGCCAGCGATGATCGGATTCTTGTGCTCGCCCCCGCAGAAACCGCAGCTTGCGCCGACTAAGCAGCGTTTGCACGCCAAGCGTCCGCGAGCGCACGGAAGCCGGTTTGGTCGATTTCCTCCGCCCGCGCTGTCGGGGGCAGGCCGGCTTTCAGCAGCAACGCTTCTGCATTGGGCGTTAGCGCCCTGAGCGCGCTGCGCAGCATTTTGCGCCGCTGTCCGAAAGCCGCCGCCGTCACGCGTTCCAAAGCGTCGAGATCGGCATAGGGCATGGCGAGATCGGTTAGCCGCACTATGGCCGAAGCGATCTTGGGCGGCGGCGTGAATGCGCGCGACGGCACAACGAACTCCAGCCGGCACGCGCACTGCGCCTGCGCCAGCACGGCGAGGCGCCCGTAGGCGTCCGAACCCGGTTTGGCGACAATGCGTTCGGCCACTTCCTTCTGAAACATCAGCGTCATGTCGCCCCGCCAAGCGTCTGCCTTCAGCCACTTCACCAGCAGCGGCGTGCCCACATTGTAGGGCAAGTTGGAGATGATGGCCGCGCGCGACCCGTTTAGGAGCGCCGCTTCATCGGCCTGCAGCGCGTCGCCATGCACAATGCGCAAGCGCCCTTCGCTCCACGCAATCAGTGGTTCCAGCAGCGGTAGAAAGCGCGCGTCTTTCTCGATCGCCGTGACCACTGCGCCGGCTTCCAGCAACGCACGCGTCAGCCCGCCGGGGCCGGGGCCTACTTCGATCACGGCGCGGCCGGCGAGGTCTCCCGCCACGCGGGCAATGCGCCGGCTAATGTTGAGGTCGAGCAAAAAGTGCTGACCCAGGCCTTTGTTGGCCCAAAGCCCATGCGCCTCCAATTCGTCACGCAGCTTGGGCAGATCGTCAGCGTTCATGCGCTCGCGCGCCGGGCAGCCATGTTCCACGCCATCTGCAGCGCGGCGCGGAAGCTTTCAGCGCGCGCCACGCCTTGGCCTGCGATGTCGAAGCCTGTGCCATGGTCGGGCGAGGTGCGCACGATTGGCAGGCCAAGCGTCACGTTCACAGCATCCCAGAAATGCAGCGTCTTGATCGGGATAAGGCCCTGATCGTGATAGAGCGCAATCACGGCGTCATATGTCGCCCGCGCTTGCTCGTGAAACAGCGCATCCGCGGAACGCGCATCGCCCACATCCCAGCCCTCCGCGCGCAACTGCGCAGCCGCGGGATTGATGATTTCGATTTCCTCCAGACCGATGTGCCCATGCTCACCGGCATGGGGGTTCAGCCCGCACAAGGCGATGCGCGGCGCGCGGACGCCAAAGTCGCGCCGCAGCGCTTCGCCAACCACCCGTCCCGTCGCCACGATGCGTTCGCGTGTCAATTCACCGGCGACCCGCGCCAGCGGCGTATGGATGCTCGCCAACGCCACTTTGAGTGAAGCGCCGGCCAGCATCATCACCGGCCCGCGCGTCCCGCCCCACGTATCTTGCGCCGTCAAATGGGCGATGAATTCCGTGTGCCCGGGAAAGCCGAAGCCCGCCGTATGCAGCACGGATTTGGCGATCGGGAGCGTCACAAGCGCCGCCGCCGCGCCGCTACGCGCGGCGCCGGCTGCGCGCTCGATGGCGGCGATGATGGCGTTCGCGTTGACGGGATCGGGCGCGCCCGGCGTCTCTTCCATGGCCAGCGGCGTGTGCAGCACGCACAGCCGCGCGGGGTCAGCCGTGGCCGACGCTGCGTCCTCCACGATATTGAGGGCTGGCGCGCTTAGCCCTAGGCGGCCGCACGCGCGCTCGAACGCGCCAGCATCTCCCACCAGGAAGAAGGGCGGTGCTGCGGCGGGATCGGCCCAGACGCGTGCGGCCAGTTCGAGGCCGATCCCCGCCGGATCGCCCATCGAAACCGCCAGCGGTTTCATGTCATTGCGTGCGGGTTATGATGGTGGCTTCGCGGCGCAGGTTGCGCAGGTAGCGATCCGCCAGCATCGTCAGTTCGGCGTCGCGCAGGCGAGCTTCCACATCGCTGCGGCTGGGCACGCCCGAGCCACCCGTCTCGCGCGCGCAAACCACCAGCAAGCTGGCTTGCTCGCCTGAAACCTGCACCGGCGTCGCCGCGCCGACCGCCACGCCGTCAATGCGCGCGCGGATGGCCGGAGAGAGTTCGGACTCGGTGGTTTGGCCCAGGTCGATCACGCTGCCGCCTTCGATGCTGGAGGCTTCGCGGTCGAGGCCGGCGCAGCCTTGCACGCGCCGCTGCACGCGTTCCAGCGCCGCTGAGCGCGCCGCCGGCGCTGAAATCTGGCGCAACGAGACCAGCGTGCTAGAGCCCGCGGCCGCGCCCGCGCGGCGCTCGCGCAGGGCGATGATGTAAACGCCGTTCGGCGTACGCACCGGCAGCGAAACTTGCCCCGGCTGCAGGCGTTCGGCGACGGGTTGAAGCTCAGGCGCCAATTCGCGGTCGGCGATCCAGCCGATGTCGCCGCCAGCCGCAGCCGATGGCGATTGTGAGAATTGGCGAGCGACGAGCGGGAAGGGCGCGCCGCGCTGCATTTCCTCGATCAACCGGCGAGCGCCGGCTTCCATTTCAGCAAATTCCTGCTCGCTGTTGGCGGGCAGAAAAATTTCCGAAATCAGATAATTCGGCCGCGTCGCGTTGGCGGCGATGCGCTCTTGAGTCTCCCGGATCTCGACCTCGGAAACGCGCACGCGCGATCCATAAAGCCCGTTGATGATCCGCTGCCAGGCGATCTCCGCTTCGATTTGCTGGCGCAGCGAGGTGAGCGAGGTGCCGCCTGCGGCCAGCGCTTGGGCCAACGCCTCGACCGAGGTGTTGTTGCCGCGCGCGATGTCGTTGATCCGCTGGTCGACGCTGGAGGACGTCACATTGACGTTAAAGCGCTGGGCTTCTTCCATCTGCAGGCGCTCATCAACCAGATCGCGCAAGGCCTGCGCACGGGCGCGCTGCAGCATTTCCGGGGTCGCCTGGATGCCGGCGGAAACCAGCAGCAGGTGTGCGCGCTGGCGAACGTCATAAGTGGAAATGACGCGATCGTTGACGATCGCTGCCACGCCCTCAGAGAGCTGGGCTGCCGCCGGGGCCGCCGTTCCGGCCACCAGCGCTGCCAGCACTGCTGCGGCGGTCCAATGCTTCCAGTTCATTCTGTACTCCGCTCACTGCCCGCTGAATACACCCAACGAGCGCAACCCGATCCGAATTTGGATGCTTTCGTCGGGGCCTAGCGTGCCGATCTGAGTTTCGGTGCGGGTGTAGGCGATTTCGAGGAAGGTGCAATCGTCCTCATAAATCGCGCTTACGCCTTGACGTAGATTTATGTCCGTTTGGAGGTCGCGGTTGACGAACCCCGTAAGGCGCCAGCCGCGGGCCAGGTCGACCCCGCCCATGAAGCTCACCTGCTCATTCGGCAGGCCGGGGGCGAAGGATTCCTCAATGCGGTAGTATCTTGCGCCCAAGGAAAACCGGCTGATCGCCCCCGAGACGCCGAGATCGATGCGCTGAACCGCCAAAGTCTCTGAATCCAGCCGGAAGCGGGCGTCGGTGGAAAACACCCGGCCCAAGTTCACATTCACCGACCCAACATAGTCGGATGCTTGCTGGTTCAAATTGCTGCGCGGGGTGAAGCCAGGGGCTGGCTCCTCCCGCCAGCGCCTGCCGAATACTAAAGAGGCGGTTTGGCCGGTGCGCGCCCGCGCGGTGGCGCGGATCCCCGCGCTGATGCGCCCGCCAGGCTCCCAAAGATCATAATTTGGCGCGCCGTTGGGGCGGAACAGGCTGGTGTTGTCTAGTTCGAAGCCAAGGCTGTCTTCGTTGACAATGCGCGGGTCTGCGGCGTTTTCGCTGGCGTAGGCGGCGGTGACCACGGGTTCGATCACAAAGTCCCAGCGCTCGCCGCTGCGCATGAACGGCCAGCT
>JAEUMU010000117.1 GCA_016791325.1 Hyphomonadaceae bacterium | reverse complement strand
GTGGCGTTGTAAGATTCATCGGACAAGCCGAGCAGCGGGCCCGTAAGCGTCACGGCGCCGGCGCTGTTCACGTAAGAGACGTCCGACTGCACGTTGGTGTAGTTCGCCAGCACGCCAAAGTTTGACCACACGCCGTCGAGGAAGAAAAACGGCAGCTGCAGGCTGATCTCAAAGCCATCGACCGGGCCGCCAGGCGTATTGCGCGGCAGGTTGAACTGCCAGAGCAGACTTGGGTTGCAGGTCGTGGTGTTGACGCCGCCCGGGCACGCCGCCGTCGCGACGCTATCCGGCAGGCCCAGTACGTTGCCTGTAAACGGGGCGTCTTCGCGCACCGTCTGCACGAAACTCTCGATGTCGCGCATGAAATACGCGATCGAGATGAGGCCGCCCTCGGCGAAATACCACTCGGCCGAGAGGTCGTAAGCATCCGCCAATGTGGGCTGCAGCGAAGGATTGCCCGCGGTGACTGTGCGGTTCGAACCGCTGACGCTCACTGCCGCGCCGGAGGCAAGGAAGCCCAGGTTCGGCCGCGACATCACTTGCGCAGCGCCGAAGCGGATCAGCACATTGTCGATTGGCTCCAGCACCATGTTGAGCGAAGGCAGCGTGTTCTCGTACGTGCTCGTCGCGGTGCTGCGCACTGGCACGCCGCCGCTGAACGTATAACCGCTCGAGGTCAGATCGGTTTCGACGTAGCGCACACCGAGATTGCCGCGGAAGCCCATGCCGCCCAGCGTCGAATTCCAGCCGAGCTGCACATAGCCGCCGCCTGTCTCTTCGCGGATGGTGTTGTTGTTGCCTAGCGCGGGTTCAATACCCATTCGGAACACGGATTCGTCGTAAAGACCCCAGAGCCGCGCAGCCGCATCGATATCCGGCACCAGCCAGGTTGAAGGCAAGCCCGCGGGCAAGTCGAGCCCACGCCCAGTCAGCGAAATCAGCTGGCTGTAGTTGCCGATCGCCGTCGAAGTGGTGAAGCCGGGCAGCGTCCCTTCCTGGTTCGAGGTGGTGCCGTTCGAGCGGCGCCGTTCCGTGGTCTCGAACTCATAATCCCGCCAGTTAAACCCGCCGCGGAGCGTGAATACTTCATTGGCGGTGAAGATCAGATCGCCCTGCGCCGTGGTGTAGGTATTGGTCGCGGTTTGTGGCCGCAACCGAATCTGGCTCAGCGTCCAGGAGCTGGGCGAGGTCACATCCGTGGCGCCGTAGGTAATCAGCGGCAAGCGATTGTCGACGCGATAATCGTAAACGTAGCCGTTGATATTGTTGCGATCGAACAGCAGCGTGGTCTGGATCGGGTTGGAGTGTTGCGATTCCGCCCAGCCAACGAGACCTTCAAAGCGCAGGTTGTCGCTGAAATCGTGATCGAGGTCGAACGAGAGCTGACGGAACTCAGTTTGCAGTTCGTCGTAACGCAACTCCGAGCGTATATCGACGCCATCAAACACGCCGTAAACCAGCGAATTACCGGCGATTTCCGCATCGCGCACGGTGACGCCGCCAACGCCCGTCGCGCCATCGGTGCTGAACACTTGCGACTCAAGGAACGCCTCGGTGCGCGATCCTTCGAAATTGGCGTAGAGCGCGCTCAAGGTCAGCATCGTCGACTGCGTTGGCGCGTATTGCACCGCCGCCGTGACGCCCAGGCGATCTTGCTCGTGCTCGTACACGTCGTAACGTGGGATGCGCGGACGGAACGCGGCATTGAGCTGCGCCAGGGTATAAGCCGGCACGGTTTCCGCGCCGAAGCCCGCCGCCCCCGCCCCCGGCTGCCAACGCACGGTGCTGGCGCCCTCTTCGCGCGAAACGCGATCGCTGAAAGCAACCGAGAACAACGCGCCGATCTGGCCGAAATCGCCCTCCCAGCGATTGCTCCAAAGCGCGGCCAAGCGCGGATCCGTGGTTTCGGAGAGGTCGTTGTATTGAACCTGGCCCGAGACGGCCAAAGTGAATCCCGAATAGTCAAAAGGCAGCGCGGTGCGCAGATCCACGGTGGCGCCAAGAGAGCCTTCCTCGACTTCCGCCGAAGCGCTCTTGCGAACGGTGATGGAGTTAAACAGCTCGGAGGCGAACACGTTGAAGTCGAACGAGCGGCCACGGTTCGTGCCGCCTGCAGCGTCGGTGCCGCCGACGGTGGCGAGCGTCTCCATGCCATTGATGCGAACGCGCGTGAATTGCGGGCCGAGGCCACGGACCGAAATCTGGCGCCCCTCGCCCGCGTCGCGAGTGATCGCCACGCCCGGCACGCGCTGGATCGACTCCGAAAGGTTCAGATCGGGAAAGTCAGCGATGTCTTCCGCAACGATAGCGTCCACCGCGCCCACGGAGTCTCGCTTGATGTCGAGCGCTGCTTCCAACGAGCGGCGGAAGCCGGTGACGACGATTTCGTCGTCTTGGGCGTAGGCTACGCCGCCAGAGCCAAGCCCGACAGCCAAGCCGATCGCCGCCATCGAGACGCCTGCGGTCCAGTTCCAGCGCGACTTCGCGCCCACGCTTTTTGAGTTCGCCATCAGTGCCTCCCCGGTGGCCTGGGGCGGACTTTCCCCTCTCAGGCCGCGCTTCATCCCTAATGACACCGTTTTCGTTAGAATTGCTACCGGTGTCTATCGAGAAATACCCAAGGCCTCCCCAGTTGGCAAGGGGGATCGCTCCCGGCGATGGAGCGCTGGGGCGCTGGGTGTGTCCTCCGTGCCGCATAGGCGGGTCACAGCGCCTGATGGGTTATGGCGCCGTCGCAAATCGCCAAAACCGCCCGCGCGCCCGGAATTGCGGCGGGTTGGGCGGTCATCAGGTCGGCGCTGAAAGCGCTCAGCGAGGCGACCCGTCCCGGGGCAATCACCCCGCGTTCGGCCTCCTGAAACACCGAGAACGCGCCGCCCCAGGTCAGCATCCGCAGCGCCTCAAACCGCGTCACCGCTTCATCTGCGCGCCAGTCAGGCCCGGCGAAGCCCTGCAAGTCGCGCCGGTACGCGGCGGCATAAAACTCGATCAACGGGTCGCCACGTTCCACCGGCGCATCGCTGCCAGCGGCGATCACGGCCCCGGAAGCGAGCAACGCGCGCCAAGCATAGGCGCCGCCGAGACGACTTTGCCCCAACCGCGCCGGCGCAAAATGCAAATCGCTGATCGCATGCGAAGGTTGCATGGAAGCGATGACGCCCATCTGCGCAAAGCGCGGGATGTCGAGCGGGTCGATCACCTGAGCATGCTCAATGCGCCAACGTGCAGCGGCAAGAGCAGCGGGGTCGTCGGCGAAAACATCGCGATAGGCATCAAGCACTAGGCGGTTGCCGCGATCACCGATCGCGTGGGTGGCGACCTGCAGGCCGCCCTCGCGCGCGCGCCGCAGGTAGCCGCGCAATGTCTCTACCGGCGTCACAAGCAGGCCTTCACTGCGTGCATCCGCATACGGCGCTAGTAGCGCCGCCCCACGTGAGCCTAGAGCGCCGTCCATGTAGAGCTTCACACCGCGAACGTGAACGCGCCCCTCCCCTGAGGGCCCTCCCGCAAACAGTGCGTCAGACTCCTCCGGCGCAAGATAGAGGTCCACACGCAAAGGCAGTTCATCTCGGGCGGCGAAATCCTGCAGAAACTGCACGTCTTCTGCGTTGGCGCTCATAAAGCACGCCGCTGTCCAACCACGCTGGGCGTAAAGATCGACTGCTTGCCGCAGCGCCTCGCGGCGGGCTGCGGCGTCTGGCGCAGGCATGCGTGACGCGACCAACGCCTCGGCATTGTCAATCAGCATGCCAGTGGCGACACCCGCAGCATCGCGTTCAATACGCCCGCCTTCAGGGTTCGGCGTGGCTGCATCAATCCCCGCCAGCGAAAGCGCCGCCGAGTTCGCCACCGCCGCGTGCCCATCGATACGCCCAAGCAGAACCGGCTGATCACTGACGACCGCATCCAAATCCGCGCGCGTGGGAAAGCGTTGCTCCGGCCAATGCGTTTCAATCCAGCCGCGACCAAGAATCGGACGCCCCGGATGTGCACGGGCGTATGCGCCAAGCGCTTGCTGCAGCGCCGCCAAAGATGGCGCGCCAACCAAATCCAGTTGCAATGCCGCCATGCCGACCGCCGTCAGATGCGCATGGCTGTCCATGAAGCCGGGAAACGCCGCCGCACCGCCAAGATCAATCTCGCGCGCGAGGCCGCCGCTGCGCGCGTCACTCAAGGCGCCTGCGAGCGTGAAGCGCCCGCCGCTTATGCGCACGGCGTCCACGCGCGGCATGGCGGCGACGCCGGTATAAATTGGGCCGCCATGAATGATGATATCCGGCGCGCCGCCTGAGCAACCCGCCGCCGCCACTGCCGCCGAAAGCTGCGCAAATCTCCGCCGTGTCAGCATCGTCCGCTGTTCTCCCTGCTGCCGTAGCGGAAATGAACGGGGATCGCCCT
>JAEUMU010000039.1 GCA_016791325.1 Hyphomonadaceae bacterium | reverse complement strand
GCATGCGCCGCGCTTCGCCCGGGGCGAGCGGGATAAGCGGGCCGAAATAACCCTCCGGCCCGCGCATGCGCGCCAGCAATTCGCCATCGGCGTCGCGATCGACGATATCCATCACGCCGGATTCCGGCAGCGCGTGCGCATCGGCGAAACGGCGCTTGCCGGTGCGGCCGAGCGCGCCTTCTTCTTCGAGCGCGCGCAGGATGTGGCGCAACTCCTTCTTCTGCTCCGCACCGATGCCGAGTTCGCGCGCGATGTCGCGTTTCTGCGCCTTGCCGCCGGATTTGCGGATCGCCTCCAGCACGCGCTCGCGGGTGAGGGGCTCGAAAGAAGGCGGCGGACGCTTAGCCATCACGCCCCCCTCTTGGGGGAGCGGCCCGAGGCGGCAGCGAGACGTGAGCGATGCGCATTGATCTGAGACTTAGACGCGCCATCGCGCGCGCGCTATGCGCGCCGGGGTGAAAAGTCGGGGTTTGGCCCGCTTCAGGTTCCGCAGAGGCGGATCGTCAGGCCTTTTTCGCCGCCTTCTTGGCGGCCTTTTTGGCGGGGGCCTTCTTGGCGGCCGCCTTTTTGGGCGCCGCGCCCTTGGGCTTGGCGGCTTCCTTCTTGGCGGGGGCTGCGACCTTCTTGGCGGCGGGGCGCTTCTTCTTCTTGCCGCCGCCCATCTCCGCGCGCGCGGCGAGGAGGGCGAGCGCTTCGTCGAGCGTTACGTCCTCAGGCTTTTTATCCTTCGGTACGTTGGCGTTGGTTTCGCCGTCATTGATGTAGGGCCCGTAGCGGCCGTTGAGGACGCGCACCGGTTTGGCAGTGACGGGGCTTTCGCCCAATTCCTTGATCGGCGCGGGCGCGGCGCGGCCGAAGCGGCCCTTGCCGCCGCCGGCCTTTTTCTCGTCAATCACGGCCACGGCGCGATTCATTTGAATCTCGAACACGTCCTCCACGCTGGGGAGGGTCGCGTACATCTTGCCCATTTGCAGATAAGGGCCGTAGCGGCCGATGCCGGCGAGGATCATCTCGTTCTCGCTCGGGTGCATGCCCACTTCGCGCGGCAGCATCAGCAGTTTCAGCGCTTTTTCCAGGTTGAGATCATCCGGCGCCCAGCCGCGCGGCAAGCTCGCGCGCTTGGGTTTGTCTTCGCCGTTCGGCATTTCGACATAGGGGCCGAAGCGGCCGGTTTTGAGCGTCACCGGGCCTGAAGGGCCGGCGCCCAGATCGATGCCTTCAGCCGGGATGGCCGGCGCATCGCCGTTTTCGGCGCCCGCGAGCGGACGCGTGAACTTGCACTCGGGATAATTCGAACAGCCCACGAAAGCGCCGAACTTGCCCAGGCGCAGCGAAAGCACGCCATTGCCGCAGACCTGGCAGGTGCGCGGATCGGAGCCGTCTTCGCGCGGGGGGAAGATGTGGGGGCCGAGAACTTCGTTCAGCTTCTCGATCACATCGCCGATGCGCAGATCGCCGATGTCATCCACCGCGCCGTGGAATTCGGTCCAGAACTCGCGCATCAATTTCTTCCACGGCAGCTCGCCAGCGGAGACCTGATCGAGCTTTTCTTCAAGGTCGGCGGTGAAATCGTATTCGACGTATTTGGAGAAGAAGTTCTCCATGAACGCTGTCACTAGGCGGCCGCGATCATCGGGGATGAAGCGGTTCTTCTCGGTTTTGACGTAATTGCGCTCGCGCAGCTTTTCGAGAATGGCCGCATAGGTGGAGGGCCGGCCGATGCCGAGTTCTTCCAGTTTCTTGACCAGGCTGGCTTCCGAGAAGCGCGGCGGCGGCTCTGTGAAGTGCTGATCGGCTTTGGCTTCGCGCACAGCGACGGCTTCACCTTGCTTCAATTGCGGCAGGCGGCGGCTTTCTTCGTCTTCCTCATCGTCGCGGCCCTCTTGGTAGAGTTTGAGGAAGCCGTCGAACAGGATCACTTGCCCGGTGGCGCGCAGCTCGACCGTGCCTGTGGGTTCGATCAGATCGACGGTGGTGCGTTCGATTGAAGCCGCTTCCATTTGCGAGGCGACGGCGCGTTTCCAGATCAGTTCATAGAGGCGCGATTGATCGCCTTCGAGCGTGAGGTCGCGCGCGGCGCGTGAAGGCTCGGTAGGGCGGATGGCTTCGTGCGCTTCTTGCGCGTTCTTGATCTTGGAGGCGTATTTACGCGGCTCGGCTGGCACATAGTCTTTGCCGAACTCTTTGCCGATCGAGGCGCGCAGATCGCGGATGGCGCCCTCGTCCATGGAGACGCCGTCTGTCCGCATGTAGGTGATGTGGCCGGCTTCGTAGAGGCGCTGGGCCACTTGCATGGTGCGCGAGGCGTTGAAGCCCAGCTTGCGCGCGGCTTCCTGCTGCAGCGTCGAGGTGGTGAAGGGCGGCGGCGGATTGCGGCGCGTCGGCTTGGCTTCGACAGCGCTGATGGTGAACTTGCCCGTGCGCACGGCGTCGCGCGCGGCGGTGGCCATGGCTTCGTTTTCGATGTCGAGACGCTTCAGCTTCTTGCCGTCATAGGCGGAGAGGCGGGCGGGGAAGGTTTCGCCCTTCTGATTGGCGAGCAGCGCCTCGACCGACCAATATTCCTGCGGCTTGAAGCGTTCGATCTCGACCTCGCGGTCCACGATCAGCCGCAGCGCCACCGATTGCACACGTCCAGCAGAACGCGCGCCAGGCAGTTTGCGCCAGAGCACCGGCGAAAGCGTGAAGCCGACCAGATAGTCCAGCGCCCGGCGCGCCAGGTAGGCGTCGACCAGTTCCATATCGATGTCGCGCGGGGCGGCCATGGCCGCCTGCACAGCCGGCTTGGTGATGGCGTTGAAGGTGACGCGCTTAACGGTTTTGCCCTTGAGCGCCTTCTTTTGATTGAGCGCCTCCAGCACATGCCAGGAAATGGCCTCCCCCTCGCGGTCGGGGTCGGTGGCCAGGATCAGGTGATCGGCGTCTTTCATCGCGTCGGCGATGGCTTTGACATGCTTGGAGGATTTGGAATCCACCTCCCAGGCCATGGCGAAATCATCGTCAGGCTTCACCGAGCCGTCCTTGGGGGGCAGGTCTCGGATATGCCCGTAGGAGGCCAAGACCTTATAGTCTGACCCCAAATACTTGTTGATTGTCTTGGCCTTAGCCGGGGATTCGACGACGACGACGTTCATTCTGGACGGGGGCTTTCGCGGAAAAACGGGCCGGAAACTGAGGGCGGCGCCCCCGCCTGTCAACGCATGGCGACAACAGGGGCGAATGAACAATGCCGGGTAAGCGTCAATTTTTCGCTCTGAAACAGGCGGTTACCGCATGCGAATTTACGCGCCGAGCCACAATTATAGACTGTCCAAATACCACCGGCAGTTGTATGTTTGGTAATGACGATGCCCAACCAAGCCGAGCGGCGCGCGGGCGAAGCCTCACGCCTGGAAGTGGCCGAATACATTCACGAGATGACCGGCCAGTTGGCCGAGATGGCGCGCAACGCCGGCATGCTGGCGGCGGCTGAGGCGCTCGACGGCGCGCAGCGCGTTATCGAAGGCGAGGCGTAGCGGCCTAGGGGCCGAAGGCGGCGCGGGCGCTCGCGGCGTAGCCGCCCGGCAGCGATGCGGCGCGGCCTTCAATCTCAAGCTCGGTCAGCGCCGCCGCCACCGCGCCGGCCGGCGCTTCGAGCAGTCGCGCGAGATCGTTGATGTGAACCGGCGTGGGCGAGAGCAGCGCTGCGAGTTTGCGGGGCAGGCCGGGCGGCGCTGCGGGCGCGCCGTCAAACAAGGGGCCGACGGAGGCGGGGCGCAGTGGCGCGGCCGCTGGCTCGCCCAACGCCTCGATCACGTCGGCGGCGCTCTCGATCAGGGTCGCGCCTTGCTTGATCAAAGCGTTGGAGCCGCGCGCGCGGATCGAGCGGCGAGCCGGGCGCGGCCATTACATCGCGCCCCATCTCCGCGCCCGCGCGCGCTGTAATGAGCGACCCTGAACGCAACGCCGCTTCGATCACCACCACTGCGCGCGACATTCCCGCGACGATGCCGTTGCGGCGCGGAAAATCGCGCGCTCGCGCCACAGCGCCGAACGGCGCTTCGCTGATCACCACGCCCTGGACGCACAGTGCTTCGTAGAGTTTCAAATTCTGAGGCGGGTACGGCTGATCAAGTCCGCCGGCGAGCACTGCGGCCGATCCTGTTTCCAGCGCGCCGCGATGGGCGGCGGCGTCGACCCCGCGCGCGAGGCCGGACACCACTGTAAAGCCGGCTTCGCCGAGATCGCGGGCGACCCGTTCGGCGAAAGTGAGCGCGGCGGCCGAGCCTTCGCGCGCGCCGACAATCGCGATGGTGGGGCGGGCCAGCAGCGCTGCTTCGCCGCGCAGCGCCAGCACCGGCGCAGGCGCATCGAGTTGCGCCAGCAGCGGCGGATAATCGGGCTCGCACGAAGCGATCAGCCGCGCGCCCATGGCTTCCAACGCATCGAGTTCTGCTTCGATGCGCGCAAGCGGCGCGGGCGTGAGGCTGGAAATGCGCGGCAATGCTTCAAGCGCGGCGCTGGCTGTTTGGAAGCGGGCGATCAGGCGGTGAAAAGTGAGCGGCCCCACACGGGGTGTGCGCGCCAGCCGGGCCCAAGCGATCCGCTCCGGGCGCGCCAGCGTGCGGTTCATGATTCTGGCGTGGTTTCCGGCGGCGCAGGCGCAACGGGCGCGGCCGGGGCCTGCTTGCCTTCGCCGATGCGCGGCTCCGTGCCGGCGCGCAGGCGCGCGATGTTGGCGCTGTGGCGCCAGAAAATCAGCGCCGCCAGCGCCACAAGGCAGACGATGTCCGGCGTGGAATAGCCCCCGATCAGCGCCAGCACCGGGGCCAGCGCTGAGGCGGCGAGCGCGGCAAGAGAAGAGAAGCGGAACATCATCGCCACGGCGATCCAGGTGATGCCGATGACGACGCCGAGCGGCGGCATGCCGACGAGCAGCAGGCCGAAATATGTGGCGACGCCCTTGCCGCCCTTGAAGCCTAGCCAAACCGGAAAGCAGTGGCCGATGAACGCGAAGAATCCCGCCACCAAGCCGAGTTCGATCTGATAAGGCGATTCACCGCCGGCGATCATCCGCGCCAGCAACAAAGCGAGCCCAGCCTTGCCGGCATCGAGAACGAGCGTGGCGAGGGCGATATCCTTGCGCCCGGTGCGCAGCACGTTGGTCGCGCCGATATTGCCGGAGCCGATGCTGCGAATATCGCCAAGCCCGGCCGCGCGCGTGAGCACAAGACCGAACGGAATCGAGCCCAGAAGATAGCCGCCCGCCGCAGCCAGGATGAAATAAAGCACCAGCACCGCGCAAAGCTGTAGCAGGGCCGTGCGCCGCGATCCAGCGTCAGGCCGCGGCCAGTATGGCGAAGCCGAGCATGGTCGCGAAGGCGATCCAAAGGACGGAGGGTGCGATCAGCCAGAAAGCGCGCTTGGTGACGCCGCGCGCCTGCCAGGCCGCTATCAGCACGAGCGCCAGCGATATGACGTTGGCGATGGCCGCAACGCCAACGCCGCCAAGGCCCGTGACGATGGGATACGCGAGCCCCCAGCCGATCAGAGCTGCGATCCAGCGCGAGCGGCGCTGGCCGGCGAGGCCAGTCTGCCAGACATACCAGCGCGCCGCGCCCCACATCGGATAAATGATCACCCACATGAGGCCGACAAACCAGCCGGGCGGCGTGATCGCCGCTTGTTGGCGCGGATCGCCCACATTCCAACCGGCGGCGAAGATGAGCGCATTGCCGATCAGCACCAGCGCCAACGGGCCAAGCACGCTCAGCCAGAAGCCCAGTCCATCATTCCTATTCCATGGCATGCGCCCTGGCGCGCTGTCAGTGGCTGTCGGCATGCTGCGCTAACGCGTAAGCGCGGCGCGCGGTTTCACTAGCTGCCGCGGCAGTTCACAGGCGCCGCGCGGCCCACTTCCCACAGCGCGTTGGCGCCGCCGCCGCGGAAGCCGTAACGGCCGTTGGAATAATAGCCATCGCCTGCGCGCGGCAGCACCATGGACGGGCCGCCAATAATGGCGACGCGCGCGCTCTGTCCTTCGACATCCACCATCAGCTGGGCGCCGTTGTCGCAATTGTAGGCGATCGGCCCATCGAGCGGGATCGGTGGCGGCGCGCCATCGGGGCCCGGTTGGCCGGGGGCGGGCGGCGTGTAGGTGGCGCACGCTGAAAGCGCGAGCGCGAGAGCGCCGAACACCAAGACACGCATGATTATCTCCTAAGCCGGATTCGCCTGCCGCCCGCCGATGAACGTGCGCCGCACCTGGCCTTGCAGCAAGCTCTTGTCGAAGGGGGAGTTGTTAGATTTGCTTTTGAGTTTGTCGGAGTCGAGGCGCAGCGGCGCGCCGAGATCGGCCAGCACGAGATCGGCGGGCGCCCCTTTGGCCAAGCGGCCTTGCGGCAGACCGAGGATTTCCGCCGGCCGCAGCGTCATGGCGCGAATGAGCGCCGGCAGCGGCGCCTGGCCCTTGTGGTGCAACGAAAGCGCCCCGGGCAGAAGCGTCTCCAGGCCGATTGCGCCGAAGGCCGCTTCTTCAAATGGCAGGCGCTTATCTTCCGCCGGGCGTGGATCGTGGCCGGAGACGATGACATCGATCAAGCCTTCGCAAACGGCCTGCGCCAACGCGGCGCGATCTTCCTCCGCGCGCAGCGGCGGGGAAAGTTTGGCGAAGGTGCGGTAGCCATCGACATCGTTCTCGTTGAACACGAGATGATGCACGCTGACGGTGGCGCGCACATTAACGCCGCGATCCTTGGCGCGCTTGAGCGGGCCTAGCGTTTGCGCTGAAGAGATCATGTCCATCAGCAAGCGCCCGCGGGTGATCTCCGCCAGAGTGAGGTCGCGCTCGGCCATGATGAGCTCGGCTGCGGCGGGAATGCCGGGCAGGCCCAGGCGCGCGGCGA
>JAEUMU010000038.1 GCA_016791325.1 Hyphomonadaceae bacterium | reverse complement strand
AGGTAGCCGTCTTGATCGAGATAGCCCACGTCGCCGGTGCGGAAGAGGCCATCGGGCGTCAGTTCGTCCGCGGTCAACGCGCCGCGATTGAGATAGCCGTCGATCATCATGGGCGTGCGGACACAGACTTCGCCCACCTCGCCAGCGGGCAGCGCCTGAGCGCCGCCATCGCGGCGGATCGAGAGTTCGACGAAGGGCAGAACCTTGCCGCTGGAGCCGGGCTTGGCGCGCTGCTCATGCGGCATCAGGTAGGAGATCATCATCGTCTCGCTCATGCCGTAGCCTTCAAACAGTTGGCATTGCGGTCCGAAGAAATCGAGCGCCCAGAGTTTGAGGCTGTGCGGCACAGCCGCCGCACCGGTGGTGAGATAGGTGAGCGAACGCACGTCGTATTTGGCGACGACCTCCGGCGCGAGCGTGCGGATGCGGTGCAGCATCGTAGGCACAGCCATCATATGCGTGATGCGATGGCGCTGGATCAGCGCCAGCGTGCTTTCAGCGTCGAACCGGCGAACCATCACAGCGGCCCCGCCGCCCATCAGGCAAAAGAGCGCTGTGTTCGGGCCGGAACTGTGATGAAACGGCAGCACAATCAGCGCGCGCGACTGCGCACCGGTGGGAATGATCGACGCGATGAGGTGGCGATACTCCATCACGTTTTTGCGCCCCGCCAGCGTCTCGGGCCGCAACGCGACGCCCTTCGGACGCCCGGTGGTGCCTGAGGTGTAGAGGACAAGCTGCGCCGGCGCTGGCGCGATGCGCGCGGGCGCCTCCGGCGCGTGCAGCAGGCTGTCGAACAGCTCGGCGCCTGCCGCCGGCATCATGCTGATGACGGGGCCGCGGTTTAGGCCGCGCCAGGCTTCGATCAGCGGCCCCGGTTCGGCATCGTCGAGAATGAACGCAGCGGGCGCGCTGTCTTCCAGCATGTAAGTCACCTCGGGCCCGGCGAGGCGGTGATTCACGCCAACGATTCCCGCGCCGATCTTGCTGGCCGCAGCATGGATGAAGAACCATTCGTGACGCACATTCATGCGCACGGCGATGCGGTCTCCCGCTTTCAGGCCAAGCTGCAGCAGCCGGTCGGCCATGCGATCGGCGATCGCGTTCCAATGTGCGAAACTGATCTGCGTTTCGCCGTCGATCAGCGCGATCGCGCCGCCGTTGAGGCCGGCGTGCATTTCCGGGCTGCCAGGGTAGGGGCTCGTCATCGCGGCTTCTCCTACGCGTCTCGTTGCAGCACGTGGGTAACGCACACCGCGCCTAGGCCAACCATGTGAGCGAGGCCCGTCTTTGCGCCCGGATGTTGGCGCCCTTCGGCCTCGCCGCGCAACTGACGCGTGATCTCCGCGATTTGGCCCAGGCCGGTTGGGCCAAGCGGGTGGCCCATGGCGATGAGGCCGCCAGACGCCGAAACCGCAACCTCACCGCCGATGTCGAAATGGCCGGCCTTGAGCCGGCGTGGCGCATCGCCTGGATCGCACAGACCCATGCGCTCCACATAGAGCAGTTCCTCCACGCTGAAAGCATCGTGTAGTTCCACGACGTCCAGCGCGCTTGGTGCTATTGCGGCGTCGCGCAGGGCGTCGCGCACGGTTTCCTCAGTCAGCGCCGCGTCGAATCCGCCATCATCATCGTAGAGCCGCTCGGAGCGCGAAGACGATGCGAGCAGGCGGACAGCGCGTTTGCGTTCGAACCGCAAGCGTTTCAAGCCGTCCTCGGATGCGAGCACTATGGCTGCGGCGCCTTCCCCGATCGGGCACGATTGCGGCGAGGTAAGGAACCCCGCGAGCGCAGTGGCGGCCAGAATTTCGGCGACGCTCTTTACTTCACGCCGCTGCGCATAAGGATTGCGCGCGCCGTTAGCGAGGTTTTTCGCCGCCACGCGTGCGAAGTCCTCGGGCGTTGCGCCGTAGGCGTCGGCGTAGCGTTGCGCCAGCAGCGCGAAGTGCGTGAACGCCGCGACGCGCTCTCGCTCCAGCATGTCGAGCCCGGCCTGGCGAGCGCCAAGTTCAACCATGGCAGGTTTATCGACGCCCACGGCGATAACGAGATCGGAGTGCCCCGCAGCTACTTCCAGCGCTGCGAGCCGGAACGCCGAGGATCCCGAAGCAGACGCGTTCTCGACATGCGTGATCGAAAGCCCGCTTGCGCCCAGATGGCGCAGCATGGGCCGTCCGGGGGCCATACCGAGAAGCGCGCTGGCGACGTAAGCGGATTCAACGTCGCCCCAATGGGCGCCAGCGTCCGCCAGCGCCTCTCGTATGGCGGCCAGGCCGAGCGCAACGTAAGGCGTCATCGAGTATTTCTGGTACGCGTGCAGGCCTACGCCCGCCACGAACACAGGACGGAAGGCGGAAAGCGTGCGCGCCATCACTTGCCCTCCGGCGCGAAGCGCAGCTCAAGCACGTCTGCGCCGCTTTTTGGATTGTGGGCCAGCACGCCTGCCACAGTTTGTCCTGCGTGTAGCGCGGCGGGGTCTAATCCGTGCGCCATCGTGCAGCGGATCACTGGGCCGTCCTCGAGACGAATCTCGCCGATCGCGAACGGCGTTTCGATGTCCGCCCCCATATGCTTTCGCACCACCGCGAACGAGATAAGCGCCCCGCGTGCGGGGATTTCGGCGTCCGCCATCGCATCTCCGTGCGCGCCGCAAGCCTCGCAGCCGAAAGTCTGTCGTGGAAAGCTGACGCGTCCGCACGCTGCGCAGCGCGCGGCGAGCAAGATCGGCCCGGCTGAGCCCTCTTTATAAAGCGTGGGGTGTTCGATGCGTCCGGCCACGAAGCCTCCCTACGTGGTTTTGTGCGGCTTACGCCGCCCAAAGGCGCGCATGCGGCAGCTATGTTTACGCCAAAGTATCATTTTGAGTGGACGGCGCAACAATATTGTGCGCATAGTGAAGGTGCACCGGGGTAAGAATGAGGCTTTGGGCGCCTAAGCGCCCGCCCGCCGGCGCAAGCGCCAACGGCGCGGGGAGGAATCAATGGTTAAATCCAGCAAGGGGAGCCGCCTCAGTCATGTCGCGGCTGGCGCGCTCGCGGCCGCCATCGGCGCACATGGCGCGGCTTTCGCGCAGACAAGCGAGAGCGAAGAAGTCGTGGTCACCGCGCTCAAGCGCGAAACCACGCTGATTGAAACGCCCGCCGCCATCACCGCGATCTCCGGCGATGAGCTTGCAGCGCGTCAAATCACCAGCATTGAATCGCTCGCGGCCGCCGCGCCCAATCTGGTGGTGGGCCAAGCTTCGGGCGTGAGTTGGGTGTCCGTGCGCGGCATTGGCATCGGCAGCACCAGCGGGGGCATCGAAGGCTCCGTCGCGCTGCATCTCGACGGCGCCTATCTCGCGCAGGCGGCTTCGCTTGATGCGCTCATGTTCGATGTGTCGTCGGTTGAAGTGCTGCGAGGTCCGCAGGGCACGCTCTACGGACGTAACGCCACCGGCGGCACCGTCAATTTCATCTCCAACCGTCCCACTCAGGAAACCGACATCCGAGTTGCGGCGCTGACGGGCGCCTTCGAACGCACGCGGCTCGAGGGCGTGGTCTCTGGCGGTGTGAGCGAAAACGTCGCGCTGCGCGCCGCGGTAATGTGGGAGCGCCAAGACGAAGGGTATGGCGAGAACGTCTATCTGCGCCAGACGTTTGGCAATCGCGAAGCGCACGGAGGGCGGCTCTCCGGAAGGTTTGACCTGACCGATACGTTGCGCGTGGACGCTTCGGTGTTCCGCTTTTGGGACTGGACCGATGGGATCCAGCTGACGCGCCTCAATCCGTTCAATGCCACCGCGCGCGCGAACAATCCGATTTTCAACACCGCAGCGCCGCGCCCCAGCGACCCGCGCGACATCAACGCCGAATCCCAAGCCGACGCCGAGCGCGTGCTCGAAGGCGGCAACATCACCGTGAATTGGGACTTCACGCCCAATCTCGCGCTGCGCAGCATCACATCCTACACGCGCGTTGACTATTCGAACCTTGGCGCCGACGGCGACGGCACCGAGCTGCCAATGGTCCATTCCGACCGCATCGAGGATACCGCCGCCTGGCAGCAGGAATTCAATCTGATCTTTAGAGCGTTCGACAGCCGCCTCGAAGGTTTGGTCGGCGTGTACTACAATGACGAGCGGCTTTCGCTTGAGGGGCACAATCGCTGGCTCGCCGCCAATCCGCAGGGCTTCGTAAACGTCGCCGGCCAAGTGGTGCCCGCAGGCACCGATGTTGTCGGCTTCCTTCAGCAGGATACGACCTCAAGCGCCGTGTTCGCCGACGTCACCTTCGCGCTGACTGACAATTGGAGCATCTATGCCGGCGCGCGCCAAAGCCGCGACGAGCGCGATATTGTGCAAACGACCGGCCTCGCCGGGTTGCCTGGAAATGTCGGCCTCGCTGCTTGCAATGCACGGCGTTTCGCCAACGATTGGGATTCAACGACAGGCAAGATCGGCGTCGCGTTCACCGGCAGCCTGGGGAATCTCTATCTGCAATGGGCCGAAGGGTTCAAAGCAGGCGGGTTCAACGCCTACAATTGCGGCGACGCGTACGAGCCCGAAGAAGTGATCTCGGTCGAAGCCGGCTACAAGGTGCAGGCCTTCGGCGACCGCCTTCGCTTCGCGGCTTCGGTATTCCACTACGACTACACGAACCTTCAGGTCTCGCAGATCGTGAATTTGCAGCAGCGCATCGAAAATGCTGCGGCAGCCACGATCACCGGCGCGGAGTTCGAAACCTTCCTGCGGGCCAGCGATCTGTTCAGCGTCGATCTGAACATTGCGTTGCTGGACGCGACATACGATCGCTACACCGATCTCGATCCGCTGCGGCCGGCCTTGGGCTTCCAGAGTCTCGCCGGCAACCGCCTCAATCGCGCGCCGGAATACACGGTCAATCTGGGGCTGACTTTCAGCGCGCCCATCAGCGATGGCCGCCTCACGCTACGCGGCGAGGTGTTCCACTCAGACGACGTGTATTTCCGCCAGTTCAACCAACCGCAAGACAAGCAGGACGCCTACACCACGTACAACCTGTTCGCCACGTGGGACACTGGCGGGCCTGTTAGCATCCGCGCCTTCGGCCGCAACATCACCGACGAAGACATTCTGCTCGGCGTGTTCAGCGCCGGCACGATCTTCGATCGCTGGGCGATCTACGCGCCGCCGCGCACGTGGGGCGTAGAGCTGCGCGCCGAATTCTAACCAGCGAGTCAATTTGCATGAACATTCTCGATCTCACAGGTAAGTCAGCTTTCGTCACCGGGGCGGGGCAAGGGGTGGGACGCCAGATTGCGCTTCATCTCGCCGCGCACGGGGCGCGCGTCGGCGTCAATGACGTGGACGGCGCGCGCGCCGGTGCGGTGGTCGGAGAGATCGAAGCGGCAGGCGGCAAGGCGGAGGCGCACGCGGGCGATGTCACCGATTTCGCCGCCATGCGGACGATTGGCGCATCGTTCGGCGGCGCCGACATTCTGGTCAACAATGCGGGCAATTTCGGCTCCGATCCCTCCAAGCTCACAGGCCGCCCGTTCTGGGAACAGGAGCCGGATGAATGGCGCGCATGGGTGGATGTGAATCTCTATGGCGTGCTGAACTGCTCGCGCGTTTTCTTGCCCGCGATGGTGGCCAAAGGCAGCGGCTCGCTGATCAACGTGATCTCTGACGCCGGCCGCGTGGGTGAGCGCAATCTTGAGGTCTATAGCGGCGCGAAAGCGGGCGCGGCCGGCTTCACGCGCGCAATCGCGCGTAGTGTCGGCAAAGCCAATGTTCGCGCGAACTGCGTTGCGATCTCCTCCACGCGTACGCCGACCACCGCCATGTTCCTGGACAATCCAGACATGGCCAAAAAGATGCTCTCGCAATACGTGATCCGCCGTTTCGGCGAGCCGTCGGACGTCGCCAACATGGTGTTGTTTCTGGCGAGCGACGCCTCCACCTGGATCACCGGCCAGACCTACCCAGTCAACGGTGGTTTCGCCTTCTCGAGTTGAGGGACCAAATGAGCGATCTGATCGAGTTCGAGCGCCGCGGCGCCATCGCCATCCTGCGCATCAACAGGCCGGATGTGCGTAATGCGTTTGACCTTGCCGCGGCGCAGGCGATGGAGGCCGCGCTTGATGCATTCGATGCGGACGCCGATTTGCGCGTGGGCGTCCTGACTGGCGCCGGGACGGCATTCAGCGCGGGACAGGATCTAAAAGCCGCTGCGCGCGGCGAATTTGCGCAAACCGAGAAGCGTGGCGGATTCGGCATAATGGCGGCGCCGCCGAAGAAGCCGCTGATCGCCGCCGTGGAAGGCCCCGCGCTGGCGGGCGGGTTTGAGCTTGCGCTCGCGTGCGATCTGATCGTGGCGTCAAGCGCCTCGCAATTCGGGCTGCCCGAGGTGAAGCGCAGCCTGGTGGCGGTGGGCGGCGGCGCGCTGCGGCTGCCGCATCGCGTGCCGCACCACATCGCCATGGAGATGCTGCTGAGCGGCGAGCCCCAAAGCGCGGAGGCCATGGCGCGTTGGGGCGTGGTCAACCGCGTGTGCGCGCCGGGGGAAGCGTTGGCGGCCGCGCTCGCGCTGGCTGAGACGATTTCCGCCAACGGGCCGTTGGCCGTGATCGCCACCAAGGAAATCGCCACCCGCAGCCGTGGTGAAAACTGGAGCGCTGCCGAAGGCTGGACGCGGCAGATGGAGGTTGTGGGGCCCGTACTCGCGTCGGAGGACTTTCGTGAGGGATTGCTGGCGTTCGCACAGAAGCGTCCACCGCAATGGACTGGGCGCTGACATGCTGATCAAGCCCACGCCGGACCAGCAAACCATGCTCGCCTCGTTCGAGCGTCTTCTGGAGCGCGAAGTGAAGCCGCTGGCCGCGTCACTCGGGGAGGCGCCGCCGAGCAAAGCGCAAGCCAACGCATTGCTGCGCGCGCTGGCGGATTTCGGCGTAGGCAAGCTGTTCACGCCCACGGAGCATGGCGGGCAAGGCGCGGATAATGTCACCACCGGCCTTCTGATCGAGGCGCTGTGCAAGGCCGATGGCGGCTTGGGCGGCCTCGCCAGTATTCAAGACGGCACAACCGGGCTGTTCGCGCGTTTGGCCTCTCCGGCGTTGCGCGAAAAGTATCTGCCGCGTTTGCTGGCGGGCGAGCTTTCCATTTGCATGGCCATTACCGAGCCCGGTGTCGGCTCCAATCCGCGGGACGTGCGCACGCGCGCGCGCCACGATGGCGACCATGTCGTTCTCAGCGGGGAGAAGGTCTGGATCTCGAACGCCGATATATCCGATCTGGCGATCATCGTTTGCAAGCTCGATGGCGCGCCGGGGCTTGCCTTGATTCTCGTCGATCGCGGGGAGGGTGGCTACACAAGCTCCAACTTTAAAAAGCTCGGCCTTTCGCATTGGCCTACAGGCGCCATTCACCTCAACGATGCGCGCGTGCCCGCGGAGAATGTGCTGAGTGCGGCCGGGGCCGGTCTCGAACTGACTCTCCGCGCATTCGAGCGCGCGCGATGCTTCGTCGGCATTATCAGTCTCGGCATCGCGCAGGCGGCGTTCGAGCGCGCGGTTTCGTATGCGAAGGAGCGTCATCAATGGGGTAAGCCGATCGGGGCGCACCAATCTATTCAGATCAAGATCGCCGAAATGGCTGTGGAGATCGATGCGGCGCGCCTGCTGGTCTATCGCGGGCTTGCGTTACTGGATCAAGGCGAACGGTGCGACACACAGACCGCGATGGCCAAGCTCTACGCCAGCGAGATGGGCGCTCGTGTTGCGAGCCGCGCCATGGAGGTGATGGGCGCTTACGGGCTCAGCGAGGAAGATGCGATGCCGCGACTTTTCCGTGACGCGCGTGTGATGACAGTGCCGGATGGCACCTCCGACATTCAGCGGCTTTTGATCGCCAAGAACATCACAGGCCTTAGCGCCTACTAGAGGAACGTGCACATGGCCGCATCGGATGCGCTGCGAAAACTGCGTCTGCCTGTGTTCGGCGCGCCGATGTTTATCGTCTCCGGACCGGAGCTGGTGATTGCGCAATGCCGCGCGGGCGTGCTCGGCGCGTTTCCCGCACTCAACGCGCGCCCGGCAGAGCTGCTCGATGAATGGCTTGAGCAGATCCGCGGCGCACTCACGAGCGACGATGCGCCCTACGCGGTCAACCTGATCGTGCACGGCACCAACAAACGGCTTGAGCGAGACCTGGCCCTGGTGGTGAAGCACAAGGCGCCCGTGGTCATCACCTCACTTGGCGCCCAAGAGCAAGTGAATGCGGCTGTGCACTCCTACGGGGGGCAGGTGTTTCATGACGTCACCACCAGTGCGTACGCACGCAAAGCGATCGAGAAGGGCGCTGATGGTCTGGTTCTCGTGTGCGCGGGCGCCGGCGGCCATGCGGGGCGCCTTTCGCCGTTCGCTCTGTTGCAGGAAACCCGCGCTTGGTTTGATGGGCCGATTGCGCTGTCCGGTGCGATCGCGCACGGCCGTAGCATTCTCGCCGCGCGCGCCATGGGCGCCGACTATGCGTATATTGGCTCGCCCTTCATCGCCGCCGCCGAGGCCAATGCGACAGAAGAATACAAGCAGATGATTATCGGCTCCGCCGCGAGCGACATTGTATATACCGATCTCTTCAGCGGCATCCTTGGCAATTACCTTGGCGGTTCGATCGCACGCGCTGGTTACGATCCGAAGAATCTTCCCCCGCGCGTTGGCGCGGTGGATGTGGACAGCGGAATCAAGGCATGGCGTGACATCTGGGCGGCAGGTCAGGGCGTCGGCATTGTGACTGGTGTGGAAAGCGCTGCGGAGATGATTGCGCGCTGGACGCGCGAGTATCAGGCGGCGCGATTCGCTCTCAGCTGACGACTCTGCGCTGAGAGAGGCGCGCTGGGCCCGCCTGAAAACCTCGGCGTTCAGGGGGTTCAACCGGGAGTCGTCATTCGGGCGCGCCTGCGCTTGCCATGCGCATATCGTGTGTTAGTCGCCTTGCATGATTTCGCACGCTTGGTTCGAAGTTCTGTGGGAGCGAATGTCTGGCGATGCGGCCAGGGGCGTCCCACTTCTGCAATCCACCCGTAAGCGCTTGCTGACCTTCACGGCGTCGCTGACTTTTGTGATTGCTCTCGTGTGGGTGACGCTGACTGGTCCATCGCTGTTTGACGCTCGGCCAATCGCCGCAATTGCTTGCGGCTTAGCGCCATTCTTCTTCCTGCCTTTTCCGTATATCGCGTTGCGAACATCGGTCGATCTCGATCTTGTCATTCACGCCTATCTAGCAACGCTCTTCTTGATCGTAACGTTGACCGCTTCTGCGATGGGCGGTCCAGTTTCAACCACGTCTTTCTTTCTGATGTTGATCCCCCTGTTGGCGACATTGCTCTCCGGCATCGGAATCGGCGTCGTTTGGGCGGGGATCGTGACGTTCACCTACCTGATGCTCCATTTCTTGCGCTCCAACCTGCCCGCGCCGGCGTTCGAACTCACGGGGTCCGCGCCGGACTATTGGATAAGCGTCGGAGAAGTTTCGCTTTGGAACGCGATCATGATGTCGCTGCTTGCGCTCGCAGCGAGCTTCTCTGTCGCGAATTTTCGCGCGGTGGTGAGCAAGTCCAGCGCCCTTCTGACGGAAGCCGGATATAAGACCAAGGACGCACTGACTGCTCGTGCAGCCGCGGAGGAGCTCAGCCGATCGCGAGCAGAGTTCATCGCCAATGTCAGCCACGAACTGCGAACGCCGCTTAACGCGATTATTGGCTACAGCGAGCTTCTCATCGAAACCGCTGACGAGCGTGGCGATGTGGCCGGCGCCGCCGACAATCGCCGGGTGCTGGAGGCGGCCGCCAAGCTCCGAGGCATGGTCAATGACATTCTGAAGCTATCGGCGATCGACGCTGGGCGCGTGACGGCGGATGTCGAACTCGTCAATATTGATGGCGTGGTGCGAGACGCGATCGCGGCGTTGACGCCGGAGGCGCGCGGCAGGGGCACTCAGATCCAGTTAGAGACCGATGGAGCCGTGAAGCTTGGCAGGACAGATGGCGTTAAGCTGGATCACTGCCTGCGCACTTTACTCTCACATGCGATCGCCTTCACAGAGGATGGGGCCATCAATGTGCGTTTGTCTGCGCGCGGAGATGACGACGCCCAGCTCGCCTGCTTTGAAATCGAAGACACCGGCATCGCAGTCGATCAAGCCACGATCGATGCTCTTTTCGAGCCCTTCGCGTTTACGGAGGACGCCAAGGCTCCTCGCCTTGACGGACCCAACCTTAGCCTTGCGCTCTGCCGGCGGCTTGCGCGTTTGCTTGGCGGTGATGTCACTGCGGCCCCGTCCGCGGGGCAAGGCGTGCGCTTCACGATGACCGTGCTGGTCAATCTGGCGCGGCCATAGGCCACTCTCGCGTTCGAGCTGCGAGGTAGAGCAGAGGGCGTTATATACCACCTCGGGGTCCGGTCGCACGTGGAAAACTCGCATAAGTACGAGCAACTGGACACGCGCGTGTTGGCCGAGAGCGCCGGCTTCACCCCGGTCGCTTGTTATCTGGACGAGCGCGCGCGGTTCAGCGTGCAGGTGTGGAGCGCCCAGTGGCGCCCGCGAGCGTCTGCGCACCTGCCGTCAGAGGGCGGGGGGCTGCAGCTCTATCATGATTTCGTTGCGGCGCATCCAGGGCAAGGTCCAGGGCGGGTCGTAGAAGGCGTAAAAGACTGGGCCGCTGGCGACAAAACCGTGGCGCTCGATATGCTGGCGCAGTTGTTCTTCGTGGCGGGACAGATTGCCCTGCGTCGCCAAGCCATTGAAGCGGAGCACGGCGACGCGCCGCATTGGCTGCGCGCGCAGGTGAACCGCCGCATCGAGCGGCCTGGGCATATCCTGCAGCACCGAACCTTGCGGCATGTAGAAGGTGACGACCCAGCCCTCGGCCGCAGGCGCTTGGGCGACGGGGGCTGTCATGGCGATGCGCTGTCCGGCCGCCTGTTGCGCAACAGGGGCGATCATTGCGATTTCCCGCGCGGGCTCGTTGCCGCCGAAGATGTAGCGCGCCAAGCGGCGGAATCCTTGATTAATCGCTGCGCCACGCTCGCCCGTGACGGTGGTTTCCGCGACCACGGTAGGGGCGTAATCGCGCACCTCGAACGGGCCGTCGCGGAACGCTGACGTCCAAAGCGGCTCGTCCACGGCATGTGCGTTTGGAGCGGTGATCATCAAGCTTCCGAACAGGGCGAGCGCCAGGGGCCAGTGCCATTTCATATAGGGTGTACGAATGAGCGTCTCCAACGGTTCAGCGGCGCCCCGCCCGATTACCCTGAAGATGGTGGTGATCCGAAAAGTTGATGCGGGCGTATTTAGCGGCGTTGTCAGCAGAACGCGCCGCACCGCGAGCGGCCTAGAAATAGGGGACTTACATGCGGACACTTGGCTCAGCATTCTTGGCCGCGGCCATCGCCGCCACACTTACAGCAACACCCGCAGTGGCGCAGGGGTATTACGGTTCGGCCAGCCTAGGCGGCGTTTTCCTGAACGATTCCGACAATAGCGGCTCGTTCACCCGGAACTTTCTTACGGGCACCGGCACGACGATTCCCAACAACACGCCGCTCCCTGCCGGAACCGGCGTGGGCTGGACCACTGAATTCGACACTGGCTACACCGTGAGCGCGGCGATCGGGCGGCGTTTCAGCAACGGCCTGCGTGGCGAAATCGAACTCGCTTACCAGAACAATGACGTGGACACGCACAACAACGTGCAGGCGGCGGGCATTCCGCTGGACACTCAGGACGTCGGCGTTCTGATCAGTGGCGCGCCCCGCCAAGGAGCGACGGTGGGGGCCGTTGTGGCAGACGGCCGCGGCTCGATCGACACCACGTTTTTGATGGCCAATCTCTACTACGACTTTCCTCAGTATGGCGCGTTTACGCCTTATGTTGGCGGAGGCTTGGGGGTTGGCTTCGTGAACGTTGAGTATGCGCCATCGGGCGTTGGCATCGTTGACGACGACGACACCGTGTTCGCGTACCAGGCAGTCGCGGGCGCCTCGTATGCGCTTAACGACAACATGGCGCTGTTTGCCCAGTATCGCTATCGCGCCACGGAAGACGTCGGAACGGAGGTCGACCTTTTCCCTGCGTCGCTGGACGTTGAGAACCGCGCCTCTGTGATCGAAGCGGGTTTGCGCTTCAACTTTTAAAGCGGTTCTCGCGGAGCGGGGGCGTGCGCATGAGCGCCCCCGCTCATACCGCGATGGCCCGAAGCGGGGCGCTCAGGCTCGCGCGGCGTCGGCGGCGGCGAAGTGCGCCATTTGAGCAGCGTGCGCTTGCTTGAACGCAGGGCGGTCGGTAATGCGTGCGATGTAGGCCTCAGTCGCCGGGCGATCGCCAAAGGCGCGGACTTTCGGCACGCGCAGCACATCGGCCATAAGGAGGTCCGCCACGGTGAAGCGGCCGCCGGCGAGCCAATCACGCCCTTGCAATGTGCGCTCGATGTGCGTGAGGCGGCTTTGCATCCAGCCGGTGAGGCAGTTTTCCTTGGCGCCGGTGATTTCAAGGAACCACCAGGGCACTGTGACCATTTCGATCGAGTTCAGCGCTGCGATGGTCCATTGCAGCGCCTGGGCTTCGCCGGACGCATCGCGCGGCATCAGCATCTCGCTCTTTCGCGCGAGATGCAGCAGCCCGGCGCCGCTCTCGAAGAGATCAAGCTGGCCATCGCTCAGAAGCGGGACTTGGCCGAAAGGCTGGCGCGCCAGGTGCTCCGGCCCGCGCGCGTCGAAGGGGAGCGTCTTGACGGCATAGGCGAGCCCGGCTTCTTCGCACGCCCAGCGCAGGCGGAGGTCACGCACAAAGCCGCGCGGGCCTTCCGGAACCCAGTCATAGGTCCAAATGATGAGATCGCTCATTGGGGCTCCGGCAGGCTTGGCTTGCAGACGCCAGTGTGACTCCGATGCGCGGCCGCGGGAAGCGTTAGCGGCTAAGGCCCCTCAGGCCGCTGCAGTTTGCCCGCACCGTAACGGTTGAGCGCGGTTGCCGGGCGCGCGGCCGCCAAGGCAAGGTTGGACGATGGCCGAATTTGCGATCTATCGGCGCCGGCAGAACCGGCTCTCGCGCGGCGAGCGCGAGTGGCGCGCCGAGCCAGACGCACTGGTTAATGTGGGTGTTTCCGGCCATGTGCGGCGCCTGCCGTGGCGTGAAGTCGTCAGCGTACGTTTGCGTGCAGCGCCGGCGCCGCAGCGGCCCTGGCGGTACGTGTTTGAGTTGCGCTCGCGCAAGGGCGAACGCGTGGTCTTGGATAATGCGCACTATGCCGGCGAGGGCGCCTATGAAGACCGTTCGGCCAGTTACACGCCGTTTGTGCGTGCGGCGCTGGCGGCGTTGGCGGCCGCAAATCCGCGCGTACGCGCTCTGATCGGCGAAACGCAGAAGCGCTACTTCTTCTTGATGCTCGTCGCCTTGGTTGTGCTGGGCGCGGGCGCGTACGCGCTGATCGCGGCGCCAACGCCGTTTGACGCCTCGCCGATTGCGGCGCCGGTTAAGTTCGCGCTTGTCCTGGCGATGCTGCCGCTGTTCTGGAGCCTTGTGCTACGGGCCATGCCGCGCGGCGTTGCGCTGAAGGAGGTTCCCGCGCGTGCTCTGCCGCCAACACTTCCTTAAGATTTCAAACAATTAAAGAAATTTACACCCCGAGGCGCCATCACAAGAGTGAAGGGAGCCTGCCGTGCGAAATGCCGATGGCCGCCGCGATCTATCACTTATCCGCGCCAGCGGCTCGACGGCGCGGGTGCTGAATCTGGCGCTCTGTTATGAGCGTTTCGGCGATACCGAGGACTACCAGAACAAGCCGATGTTCAAGAACAAGCGGCTTAATCGCGCGCTCATCCTCAAGCATGTGGTGCGTCCGCATGAGCGCGACCTGTTCACCCGCCCAGTGACCTCGGCGACCAAGGTGATCTTGCCGTACGCGGCTAAGGAATTGGAGCTTGGCGGCGTCAGCTTCATGGTCGGCGAGCGGCGCTTCGAGAAGGTGATGCGCGATACCGTCGAGGGTTATGACGACGAGGCCGCCTTCATGGCTGACGCAGAATTGCTGCGTGTTCTGGGCTCGCTGCCCTCGTTCGATCCTTTCCTGATGCGTGAACGCCTGCGCCACATGGGCGTTGATCCGTCGCGCGCGTATTTCGATTTGGCCGAGGCGGACGTGGCGCGAATGCGCGCTTTCGTCGGCAAGGAGATCAGCCAGCTCATCAATCTGGCCTTCGCCACGGGGGGGCGGGAAGCGGGCGATCTCTCCCAGCGCCTCGCTGAAAAGTTGATGACGGACGAAACCGCCAAATCACTTGATCCGCTGCGCGAGACGCTGCGGCTATCGGGCGAGGAGTATATTGAGGGCGTGTTCGCCTGGAAGGGTTTCCTCTACTATAAATGGCTGATGGCGGAGCTGCGCCCGCAGCTTGAGGCGTTCCGCCCGCGCTTCGCCGGGCTGCGGGTTTCGCAATCGACAGCGGAAGAGCGCCGAGAACTGGCCGAATCGCGCCGGGAAATACTGACGCAAATGGACATGGCGCTGCGGCGTGTGGACGAAACGCTGCTGCAATACGGCGAAGCGTTTGCTGCGCTGGCGGAAGGCCAGCCGAGCGCATTCCGCAACTTCCTTCTGCGGGCGCCTTCGCTGTTCATTCCCATTGGCGAAGCGGTGGGCGTTGTGCGCCACATCGATTCGTTCTGGCGCTTCCGCTTTCCCGACGCGGCCACGCCAATTATGGACGCGGACGAAACCATCGAAGTTCTGCATGAGTTCGAGACCACGCTCGCCAGCACGGAGTTTGTTAAAGCGCCGGCGCCGGCTGCGGCGGCCTAAGCGGACGCGCGCGGGAAAGCCAGCCTCGCGCGCAGGCCGGGCGCATTGTCTTCCAGCGCGATCTCGCCGCCATGGCGGCGCGCGACGGCGGCTGCGATGCTAAGGCCCAAGCCGGAACCCGGCCTGGAACGGCTCTGGTCCAAGCGGGTGAAGGGCTGCAACATAGTTTGGCGCGCGCTTGCCGGAATACCGGGGCCATTATCGGCGATGATGAGGTTCACCACATCGCCGTCGTTGACGATGCGCGCGCGAATGGCGGCGCCGGGAGAAGTGTGACGGAGCGCGTTCTCAAGCAAGTTCGACACCGCTTGTGCGATCAGCTGCGCATCGCCGTGTACGAGAGCCGGCGGCCCCGGCGTGGCCAGCAGTTGGCGTCCACTGGCTTCAATATCGGGCCGGTAAGCGTCGCATACGCTTTCGAGCGTGCGGGCCAGGTCGACAGGGCCGAAGCGCGCGCGGGCAGGAGCGGCTTCAATCGCCGACAGGCGCAGCATGGCGTCAAACACGCGCAACACCTCATCGATGCTGGCTTGGGCGGCGTCGATAGAGGCTTCGCGTTGCTCCGGCGTGGCGTCGGCGCGCGCGAGATCAAGGCGCTGGCGCAAATGCGTAAGCGGCGTGCGTAGATCGTGCGCGACATCCGCTGAGACGCGTTGCACATTGGCGATCAAGGTATCGACCTGGGCGAGCATGGCGTTGAACATGGCGGCAAGCTCGTCGAGGTCATCCGGTGAGGCGGTGTCGCGGAGAGGCGCGCGCGCTGCTAGGTCGCCTGCGCCAAAGGCTCGCGCCGCATCGGCCAGGCCATCCATCCGCGCCAATGTGCGGCGCGTGATCCATACGCCGACTGCAAGCGCGACGAGGCTGGCGGCGAGGCCAGTGATGAATAACGAGGCCAGGACCGCCGTGCGAATGGCCTCGGTACGCTCGATGTTGCTAGCGACCGTGAAGCTCAGCCCATCGGCGAGGGGCGTTGAGAGCGCGCCGTGATCGGCGACGGGTAGATCGGCGAACACCACGCCTTTCGTATGCGCCGGGAGCGCTTCTTCTCCGGCGAGGGCGCCGCCGTCAGCGCCGGAGAGCCGCCACAACAAGTCGTCGTGCCGCGCCATGCGTTCGTTGATGGCGGCGATAAGGGTTGGCGTGCCGGCGCCGCGCGTTTCATCGATGAAATCTGCGGCGGCGACGGAAAGCACTTCGCCGGCTTCGCGCATGGCAATGGAGCGCGTCGTGAACCAGGCGCCGGTAGCGGCCACCAGAAACGAAAGCAGCAGCAGCGCGGCGTAAGTGGCCGAGAGGCGGAAGCTCGTGCTGGCGAGGAAACGTCTAGTCAGCGCGGACCACATAACCTGCGCCCCGAACAGTGTGGATGAGCGGACGATCGCCGCCGCGATCGATTTTGCCCCGGATGCGGCTGATATGCGTCTCCACGATATTGGTGCCGGGATCGAAGTGAAAGCTCCATACCTGCTCGAGCAGCATGGTGCGTGTAACAACGCGCCCGGCGTTTAGCATGAGCAGCTCCAGGATTTCGAACTCGCGCGGTTGCAACTCGACTGCGTCTTCGCCGCGGCGCACCTGGCGACGCAATCTGTCCAGCTGCAGGTCTGCGACGCTGAGCACGGGCTGTTCGTCGCGCAGCGGCGGGCGGCGGGCCAGCGCGTTCACGCGCGCATTCAGCTCAGCGAAGGAGAAGGGTTTGACCAGGTAATCGTCGCCGCCGCTTTCCAGGCCGAGCACGCGATCATCCACGGAGCCAAGCGCGGTAAGGAAAAGCACCGGCGCAGCGACGCCCGTTCCGCGCGCCGCCCGCACAAGCGAGAGCCCGTCCAGGCCCGGCAGCATGCGATCAACGATGATCAAATCGAAGTTGCCAGTGGTGGCGCGATAGAGCCCGTCGTGACCATTGCCGGCGGCCTCGACGTGGTTGCCGTTCTGCTTCAGGCCCTGGGTGACGAAGCGGGCGGTTTCGGCATCGTCTTCGACCAAGAGTATACGCATCTGACTCTGCCTTTTGCGGCGCGGCGGGCATCATACGCGGCTAGCGCCCTTGCGTAACATTGGTGATCGCCAACGTTTCGGAAAGGCGCGGCCAAGGTGATCTTCCGCAAGATCGTGCGCAAGCGGTGGTGTCAACGGCCGCATTGCAGCGAGGCTTGCGATGGCGGCGATAGAGCATGATGCAGCGCGGCCAGCGGCGCGACGGGGCTTCTCCGCTATCGACGCCACCGCTGGGCTGCTCATCGTTCTTTCGGTCTATCTCGTTCTGCATATGGCGCTGCGCATCTGGGCGTCGCCGCTGATCGGCAAGAACGACGTTCAAGAAGCCGTTTCAGCGCAGGCGTGGCTGCTTGGCTATCACCCCAGGAACCCGCCGCTGCACACGTGGCTAGTGATGGGCGCCTATGCCGTGTTTGGGCCGACGACGCTTGCGCATGTCGTGCTGAAGCATGTGTTGTTGGGCGCGGCTTACGTATTCGCATACCTGTGCGGACGCGAGGTGCTGTCGACGCCGAAGGCGGCGTTTGTGGCGGCGGTTTCGCTGACGCTGCTCGGCCCGTTTGCGTGGACGGTGCATACAGCGCTGACGCACACATTGCTGCTCGCGGTTGCGGTTCTCGCGGCGCTTTGGACGGCAATGAGGCTGAGTGCGCGACGGCGGCTGATCGACTATATCGTCTTTGGATTGGCGCTGGGCTTCGGCTTTCTCGCCAAGTATTCGTTCTCGCTGTTCTTCGTTGCGCTGGTGGCGGCGATGATGAGCGTACGCGATCTGCGGCGGACGCTTATGGATTGGCGCATTTTGGCCAGCCTTGCGGCGGCGCTGATCGTGTTCGCGCCCCACGGCTTGTGGATGCTTGGCGCGCGTTTCGACTTCGTTGCATTTCTCGCTGAAAAGCAGCGCACCGCGGACGTCGTGCGGCCTTATGCAGGGGATGTGGGGCGCGGGTTGGGCAACATCGCGCTTGGGGCGCTGACCTTCACCGCGCCGATGGTGCTGACGGCGCCGTTCGTGCTCTGGCGTTTACGCGGCGCACCGCCCGCCGCGCCCAGCTCGGCCTGGGGGCGTGCGTTGGGGCGCATTTGTCTCGCCGGTTTGACGATCCTGGTGCTCGACGTGTTCGTGCTGCGCGCGACCGAATTCGAGCTGCGCTATTTCACTTGCGCGCTTTTGGCCGCACCGATGGCGGCGGCGTATTGGATCGATCAACGCAATGGCGGCGGTGGGGCGTGGCGCGTGGTGCTGGTGAGCGTGGCGCTGGTGACGCTTGTGGGCGTCGGCGGCGTGATCGGCAAGGCGCTGTGGGATCAGCAGAGTTGCGACCGATGCTGGGACGAGATGCGCGCGGATCGGCTCGAGGACGCCCTGCGCACAGAGGGTTTTACGCGCGGGACGATTGTCGCCGACCATTACAACTTGGCTGGAAACCTGCGCCTGGCGTTTCCAAACGCGCGTATCGTGGCGGCGAACTATGAGGTGGGGTTGCCGCGGCAATCGGCGGAAGGAATGTGCGTGCTGGCTTGGAATGCGCGCACTGCCGGCGATGCTCTGCCGGCCGATCTGACCGCCTATGCACGCCAGACCGGCCTTGCGCCGCTGCTGCCGCAGCCGCGCTATGTGGAGGGGCTGTTGCGGCGCAGCGCCACGCGGATGGATCGCTTCGGCTATATGATTGTGACGGGTGCGGATGGGGCGTGCCGGCCGCGCTGAGTCCGCCGCCTAGCGTTTCTGCAATTCTGCGCCCATCAGCTGGTGCAGCAGGTTCATGGCCTTGAGCGGGCGGACCATCACCTTGAAGCTGCTGATCTGGCCAGCATCATTCCAGCCGATGATGTCCACGCCGTTGATACGGATGCCGTCAATCTCGCGCTCGAACTCAAGCACGGCGCCGTTGGCGCAACGCCATTCACCGACATAGCGGAAGCCTTCGCCGCCGAGCACCTTGATGGCGCTGGCAAGGTATTTGAACGTGATGTCGCGCCCTTGCTGAGGCGTATGCACGACAGGGCTTTCAAACACGGCGTCGGGCGCGAGCAAATCCCAAAGCGCCTTTTTGTCGTGTCCCTCGGCATAGGCGCGCCACTTAGCAATCACGTCCATCGGCAACCCTTAAGCAAGCAGCGTGCGATAAAGCATGTACGCCGCCACCGCAAACACAACGCCAGCGAACACGCGCTGCAGCGCGCCTTTGCGCTTGGCGAGGCGGCCGGCGAACCCGGCGCCGATCACCCCGCCGATAATGCCGCCGCCGATGAAGAGGCCGGCAATGCGCCAGTCCACCAGGCCATCGAAAGCGTAGGAGGCCGCTGTGGCGGCGCCAAAAGCGCCGACGGAAAAGAGGGATGAGCCGATGGCTTGCAGCATGGTCATGCCACTGGCGGCGATCAGGCCGGGCACAATCAGAAAGCCGCCGCCGATGCCGAAAAAGCCGGATAGCGCGCCTGCGCCCAGACCATAGAGGACAAGGCGCGGCGCATTCTCGCGCGAGAGACGGACCTCGCTATCGCCCTCATCCTTGCGCGGGCGCAGCATCGCGAATCCCACAACGATCATAAGCAGCGCGAACAGCGGCAGCAGAACTTGCGCGTCCGTCATCTTGCCGATCGCTGCGCCGATCGCCGCCCCGACGACGCCCGACCCGGCAAACACGCCAGCGCAGCGCCACTTCACATTGCCGCGGCGCGCGTGCGTGATCAGGTTGGCGAAAGCGTTGAGCGACACGGCCAGCGCGCTGGTGCCGATCGCCATGTGGGGATTGGCGACGCCGACAACGTAGAGCAAGGCCGGCGTCGCCAGAATGGAGCCGCCGCCTCCGATCAGCGCCAGCACCAAGCCGACGACGCCGCCACTGAGAACCGCGAGGATGTCGGGCGTGCTCACGCGGCGGAGCTTTCGCGGTTCCAGGGCATCGCCTTCAACAACAGCGCCATCCCGCACCAGCCGCTGACACCAGCGAAAGTGAGCCCGGCCCCGACAAAAGCGGACAACGCGTAGAAGCCCGGATGCACGCTTGCGCCCAGAACGACGCCGAGCAAAACGAGCGAGCCGGCGGCGATCTGCACTTGACGCATGATTTCCAGCGGCGCACGCGTATTGGCGTGCACCGGCAGACCGGCCGCCTTCCAAGCCTCCAGCCCACCCTGCAGAAAATACGCCTCGCGGAAGCCGCGGGCGAGCAGGCGCGCCGCGTTGGCTTGGGTGCGCATGCCGGATTTGCAGTGGAAGACGGCGATCTTATCGTGATCACGATCGAAATCGTGGCTGTCGATTGCGGAGAGGGGAGCGAGGCGCGCGCCAATAATGTGCTCGCGGGCGTGCTCGTCATGCTCGCGGACGTCGATCAGCACGGCCTGGCCGGCATCGAGCATCCGCTTCAGCGGCGCGGGTTCGATTGGAGTGAGCGTAGCGGTCATTTCTTCCTCTTTCTGGGAGGGCAGTAGATGTCGGCCAAAGTGGCCAGGACGCGCGCGGCTTTGTCATCGGCGAGACGGTAGTAGATGGTCTGCGCTTCGCGGCGAGTTTCGACCAGACCTTCTTCGCGCAGACGCGCCAAATGCTGGGAAAGCGCTGATTGCGAGAGAGCTGAGCCTTCCAACAGATCACTGACGGAATGTTCGCCCTCCAGCAGCTGGCAGAGCACCATCAGGCGCGCCTCATGCGCCAACGCCCGAAGAAGCGCTGCGGCCTCTCCAGCCTTGGCGGCGAACGCTTGGGGGGATACATCGTATGCCATGACGTCCATATAACAGTTGAAACTAAATTAGACAAGTCTAATATACGTGCGGTGACAGAAACGGAGTTCCCCATGCCTGCTGCCCGCCCCGAGGTTCGCGCGTTTTTCGACGAACCGACATTCACCGTGAGCTATCTAGCCTGGGATCCCGCCAGCAAGCGCGCGGCGATTATCGATAGCGTGCTGGATTTCGACGCCAAATCGGGCCGCACCGGCACGCAATCGGCGCAGGCGTTGATCGACGCCGCCGAGGCCGATGGGTTGACCATCGACTGGATCCTGGAGACGCACGCCCATGCCGATCACCTCTCGGCGGCGCCGTTTTTGAGGCAGAAGACCGGCGCGCCGATCGTGATTGGCTCGCACATCAAGGATGTGCAGGCTGTGTTCAAGAAGGTGTTCAATCTCGACGACATTGTACCCGATGGGCGCCCCTTCAGCCGAATCGTCGATGATGGTGAGCGGCTGGCGCTGGGTGCGCTGGAGATCGAGGTGATGCACACGCCGGGGCACACGCCGGCTTGCGTAACCTACAAGATCGGCGACGCCGTGTTTGTGGGCGATACGCTGTTCATGCCTGATTACGGAACGGCGCGCTGCGACTTCCCTGGCGGCGACGCGCGCACGCTTTATCGCTCCATTCAACGCATCCTGGAGCTGCCGCGGGAGACGCGCATGTTCCTTTGCCATGACTACAAGGCGCCGGGGCGTGATGTGTATGAGTGGCAAACCACCGTGGGCGCCCAGCGTGACGGAAACGTCCATATCCGCGAGGGGGTGAGTGAGGAGGCGTTCGTCGCCATGCGCGAAGCGCGCGACAAGACGCTAGCCATGCCGGTGCTGATCCTGCCCTCGATCCAGGTCAACATTCGGGCGGGCGAGCTGCCGCCGGCGGAGTCCAACGGCGTGCGCTATCTCAAATTGCCTCTCGACGCGCTCTAAGGCGCCGCAACGCGGGTTGAAGGCCCGGTGCGTCGCGCTTAAAAGTTCCCTCGGGTGTGCGCCTCGCACGGGGCGTCAGGAGGAGGGCCCAAGATGCATCGATTGATGTTTGCAGCGCTTGCCGGCGCTGCGGTGACGGCGTGTGCGCAGCCGGAAGCGCAGCTGACTGGCGAAGCGCTGCTGGAGCGCGGCCAGTACCTGGTCGAGAATGTCGGCGGCTGCAATGACTGCCACACGCCCATGACGCCTCAGGGGCCTGATATGGCGCGTTCGCTTCAAGGCGCCGACCTTGCCTTTGCGCCGACGATCGAAATTCCGTGGGCGCCACACGCGCCCACCATCGCCGGCATTCCCGGGCACTACACCGAGGAGCAGTTCGCAACGTTCCTGCAGACTGGCGCGCGTCCCGACGGCTCGCATCCGCTCCCGCCTATGCCGGCGTTTCGCTTCAACGCAG
>JAEUMU010000011.1 GCA_016791325.1 Hyphomonadaceae bacterium | reverse complement strand
GCGCAGGCGCTGCAATCGCGTTCACCCGGACAAAAAGAATGGCGCCCCCGGGGAACGAGGGCGCCAGTCCGCGTCGCGGGAGGCGATGGACGCGGGAGGAGCTTATTGGGCGATGGAAGCCGTTTGCACAGCAGGCGTGATCGACGCGATCGTCAGCTCCGGGCCGCCGCGCGTCACTTCGCAGCGGACGTTCTGCAATGCGCCGTCGCGCCAGAGGTCAAGATTGACGCGCACCGTGCGCGGGCGGACCCGCACCGTATCGAGGCGCACTGCGGCGCTGTCGCCTGCCTGTGCTTGCACCTGCGTGCGGCAGAGCTGGATCGCGGCGTTGCGATCGGCTGCGTCATCCGCGCTGGCGACGCCAGGCATTACAAGCACGGCCGTCAAGGCCATGGCGGACATCAGAAAAGTCTTCATTTTCACCCTCCGGGGAGATCGGGCGCCTGTCGTCACTATGATGACCGGTCTATTTACTTCGTATCAGTAGACCGATCGTCATACAAGTGCTATTTTGTCGCCATGGCGAAAGTTTCATCTGCACGGGAAGACATGCTGGCGGCGGCGGGCGAATTGTTCCGGGCGCGCGGTTATGAGGGCATCGGCATTGCGCAGCTGCTGGAGAAATCCGGGGCGCCGCGCGGCTCCCTCTATTTCCACTTTCCCGGCGGCAAGGAGCAAATTGGCGCCGAAGTCGTCCAAGGCTTTGGCGTGCGCACGGCGGGCCGCTTTCGCGATCTGCACGAAAGCGGCGTCGACCTCGATAAATTCATAGAGATCGTGTTCAAGACGACCGCAAAGGAATCCAAAGAATGCGATTATCAGGGCTCCTGCCCGGTCGCCGCGATCGCCGCCGGATTTGGCGCTGAAGACAAAATGCTCTCCGCTGCTATCCGCGAGACATTCGCCGCATGGGAAGCCGTGATCGCGGAGGCGGCCGCGGCGCGCGGCATGAGCGCAAAGAACGCCGAGATTTTCGCCTCGGCCTTTCTCACGGCGATGGAAGGCGCGTTCGTCGTCTCGAAAGCGCAGGGCAATACCGCGGCGCACGTCAACGCCTCGCGCGCCATCAAAGCGCTCGCGGCGGCGTTGCTGGCGAAAGCGTAAGCGCCAACGAAGCTAGAACGGCGGCTGCCAATTACCGTGGGAGATCGCGGTCACGCCCATCACGCCGAACAGTGCGATGAGAGCCAACAAAGCCAGCATGCCGATCGCCAGAAGGACCAAAGCGCCGATCCAGGAAATACGCGACAAGAGCAGCGCTGTATCGTCACGCTCGGCTTGGGCCTGGCCCGCCCCGATCACGCCCAGCACGAACGCGGCGATCGTCGGGATCAATGGAATGATGAAGCCTACAACTAGGCAGATCACACCGATGATGCCGAGCACCCGCGCCCCCGATTGCCCCCCAAGTTGGGCGCCGTACCCAGGCGCAGTGGGCACGGCGAATACCGCCTTCGCCTGGCCGCCCTCTTCCACGAAATCGACCACTTGACCCGCGGCAGGCGCACCCGCCGATCGCCATTCGCTGATCGGAAACTCCAGCCGCCGTTCGCCGTCGCCCAGCAACACGCCACGCCCGTCGTGAACACCAAGAATTACGCCGCGCATGCGGTTCTCCTGCTTAAGGATGAGGTATCGCCGGCGCATCCGGCGCCGAGGTGTCAATCGGAAAGCCATAATTGGCGTAGATGCGCGCCATATCTGCGTTGAGTTCCAGCGCGCGGGCGAAGTCGGCGCGCGCTTCTTCGTTGCGGCCCAACCGCACGCCGGCGATTCCGCGCCCGAACAAGGGCGACGGCAAGTTGTCGTCCAGGCGCGCGGCGGCGTCATAGTCGCGCCACGCCTCTTGATTGCGGTTCTGTTTCAGATTGAGCTGACCGCGGCTATCGAATGCGCGCGCCAACGCCGCGATGTTGCCGGTTAAGCCATCCACGGCGCGATCACATGCGGCGCGCGCAATATCGAACTGCGTGTTGGCGATAACGCGATACCAGCAGCGATCGACCTCAAACTCCAGATTGGCAGGCGCCGCCAGCGCGCCGCGGTCCACGTCGGCGATCGCGCTCCTGAAATCCCGCTGGCGCGCATAGATGCGGCTGCGATTGAGCAACGCGTCGGCGTAGTTTGGATCAAGCACAAGCGCGGCGTCATAGTCGGCGATCGCATCCGTCCACAGGCTTTGCCTGTCAAACACCACCGCGCGATTGAAACGCACCAGCGCCGCGCCCGGATTGAGCCGCACGGCCTCATTCTGATCGGCGAGCGCGCGC